>NZ_JAQMUA010000471.1:0-13857 GCF_028330895.1 Kamptonema animale CS-326
TAATTAACAGATGGGGCCACTTAACAATTTCGACCCCATCTTTTTTTAGCTCAGGTTGGGTAAATCCGCTACTGGTGGGGGAGTTGACGGGGTTGTCACCCCGTCAAGCTGTTAACTCTTGGCAAGACAAGCTTTCTTCTAGCCTTCTACAATTAACAACCAACAACTAACAACTAACAACTAACCATTACTTAACTAATTCTGGCTGTTGTTCCACTATTGGTTCATCCTGTGGCAATCCAAGGACATTCCTGTACAGTTTGACATATTCCTTGGCAGAGAGATCCCAGCTAAAGTCATGTCTCATGCCGCGCTGTTGCAATTCTTTCCATTTATCTTTGTAGCGGAAGCCTTCCCAAGCGCGGATCATACAGGTGAACAAATCTAGGGGTTCGTAGCGATCGAAGCAGTAGCCCGTGCCAACATTGTTAATCGGGTCATGGTGAGAGACTGTATCCACTAAACCACCTGTGCGACGGACTATGGGGACGCAGCCGTAACGCATGGAGAGCATTTGGCTAATGCCGCAGGGTTCAAAGCGGGAGGGCATTAGGAAAGCATCGCTACCTGCATAAACGCGCCGGGAAAGGGCTTCATTGTATAGCAGTTGGGTGGCCATGCGGCCGGGGTAGCGGGAGGCCATTTGCCAGAGTTGGGTTTCGTAGTAGCGATCGCCTGTTCCCAAAACGATGAATTGAGCATCGGTGTAGGCCATGAATCGATCGAGAATTTGAATCACTAGATCGATGCCCTTTTGTTCGACTAGGCGCGTCACCATGCCGATTAGGAAAGCATTTTTGTTAACTTCTAAGCCAACTTCTTCTTGAATGGCAATTTTGTTGGGGGGGCGTTTGTCAATAGTTTCGGCGGTGAAGTTTTCGACGATATACCTGTCGGTTGCCGGGTTGTAAGATTCAGTATCAATACCGTTAAGAATGCCAGACAATTTACCGCTGATGAATGACATTAATCCTTCTAAAGTTTCACCGTAGGCAGGGGTTTTGATCTGTTCGGCGTAGGTAGGAGAAACGGTTGTCACTCGGTCAGCAAATTGGACAGCGGCGGCCATTGTGTCGTGACCTTGCATATACCAGGGACACCATGTCATCGTTTCCAAACGCCAACGCCAAGGCCCTTGATATGCTAGGTTGTGAATGGTAAAAACGGTACTGATATCTGGGTCTTGGTGCATCCAGACGGGGATCATGCCTGCGTGCCAGTCGTGACAGTGGATGATTTGGGGTTTCCAGTAGTTCCAGGCAAATTCTGCGGCTCCGTTAGCAAAGAAGGTAAACCGCCAATCTTCGTCATCGCCAGAGTAGATGCGGCGGGGCATGAAGCAGGGATGGCCGAATAAGTATAAAGGAACATCAGTTCCAGGCAGCACGCTTTCGTAAACGCTGAAGTTTTGGAACATGGCTGCACCTGACCAGACAGGGGTTTTGGGAATGTCCATCTTGTCGGGCAGGAAGCCGTAGTAGGGCATGAAGATGCGGACATCGTGACCCATTCGGCGCAGGAATTTCGGCAGTGCTCCGACGACATCGCCCATACCGCCGACTTTGGCGAGGGGTGCTGCTTCTGCGGAGACAAATAGAATTCGCATTATTGCGTTTCCCTGAGATAGTGAGTTTAGATCCAGTCTAAAGGGGTAGTGTCACCATTTTTTAATGAATATTAAGCCAAGATTGGCGCTCTATACTTTGAGTGCCTAGATACTTATCAAGAATAATTGTATTATATTTGTAATATAACAGGTAGAAATAGCGGCTATGCAAAAAAGCGATCGCTTAAAATAACGCTTCTCAATTTTTTACCAAGTCTCAGTCAATGGGGTTCTTTCGCTATGGCAAAGCCGCTGAAGCCGAATTTAGACAAAATAAGGTCGAAAAACAGGCTCAAATCCAGTCACAGTAAAAATTCAAGGTGAATTTATGCTTTTTCTGGCTGTGACTGGGTTTGAGCCTTCTAAACACCCCATTGATGTAAATCGCTTTGCCAAAGCAGGATAGAGCCGGATTTTAGCTCTAAATTTGTTTAAGTCCCGTTAGGTCAAAGAATTTAAAATTTAGAATGAAACACCCCTGCTTCCGCCTCTAGGAGTAGGCCAGGGAATGCCTAAGTCAGTGGCAAGTTCTTCGGAAACTGCGATCGCACCATAGCGATTAAGATGGCTGGGGTCAAAAAAATAGTCGTTTCTCTGAGACCACCGTTGTGAGAAGTCGCGGAAGATAAAGCCTTTTTCCTGTGCGAGGCGCTGCATTCGCTGTCGGAATGTCTGTTCGGCTCTCGATCGCACGGAGTCTAAATAGTCCTCTGTTAAGGGTAAATTGACAAATACAAGGGGTATTTTGCGACTTTTGGCAAAATTGGCGATCGCGCTCAAAGCTGCTATCTGCTTGCCATCTAGAGTGAAATTGCTATAGTCGCCGTCGTAGTTACCAGCAACAAAAGGGCGATTATTATAGTACGTCGCTGGGTTGTAACGCGCGGACAAAGCCAGAAATCCGTTAGCGTCGATCGCATTATCTGACTCACCCAAGGAAGCCTGTGCTAAGGTGCGTTCAGGGGAAAGGAAGTTTTGAGTTTTGAGGTTTAAGTCTTGAGTTTGGAGTGGAGGAAAAATTCTCACTTGTGAGTTTAATTCTTGTGAATAACTAACTTTTAAAGCTTCGCCTTCTAAGTCAGTAGAGAATTCCCCTGGTAAGGTAGTATTGCATGGCTGCGGGAATTTATAACACTGCCGGGTATTTTGTGATTGGTTCTCCGACAGTTTGGGGCGAATACCAGCAGCTAACATTTTATTACCTTCAGAGGTAGCGATCGCATCGAAAGTTCTATCTACGCGACCACTGTTAAAAGCTCTTACACCGTCTGCCCATAGTATCATTTGTGGCATCTGTTGCTGAGTTAATAACTTCCGCAATTGAAACTCAACAACTTGTGCAGTCGCGCCATTAACTCCAAAGTTAAATACTTTGAGATCGAAATATCCTTGAAAGGCTAAGGATTGTTGTAGCTGTTTGGGATCTATGCCTTGTAAGGCGCGGGAACTACCGACGATCAGAATGTCTGGCGGCCCAAGGGCGGCGACGTAGGATAGGTAAAGCTGTAATTGTTGGTCGAGGAGATCGCTGCTAAATGAGGGGGAATTAACCTGCGATCGCAACGTTGCGGCTTGCTGTTGTGAATAATTAAGATACCTCATATATTCGACAACTTTTTTCTCCGCAAAGGCGCGTCTGGGGTTTCCTGGGGGAACAGCTTGCATCCAGGCTACAGCTTGTACCCAATAGCGAGATACTTCGTCCCAATCTGATTTCGAGCTTGCCGATTGAACTAAGCTAGCAGCTTTATTAGCAAAATTTACTGATTGACTAAAGGCATCGCCTTGAACGCAGGAAAGGGAATTTGCTGATTTGGTAGTTTTGTTTAAGTTTTGCGTAAGAACAGATTTAGGGGATTGTCCCTCGATAGGGGTTGTTGGGGAGGAAAATTTAGCGGCGCTGTTGGGCTGCTCAGTCGGCGTACATCCGACACTTAGCGCTAGCATAGCTAAGGTAGCACAAGCGCGTCTGAAAAATTTGGCGCTGAGCCTAGCGGTACAGTGGCGGATCATAAACGTTTCGCGTTTCCACAAATGTGACTCAATAATTAATAAACCATAAATTGTTAGCGATTGGGAGCGCTAGCCGATTCAATAACGCCTTCGGCTTGATGAACGAGCGATCGCAACTTTTCGAGTATATCCGGCTGCACTTTTTGCCACAACCCCCGCTGGTGTGCTTCTAACAACCTTTCTGCCATATCTCGTAATGCCCAAGGATTCTTTTCTTGGATAAATTTCTGTACGTTGGTATCGAATAAGTAAGCTTCTGCTACTCCTTGATACATAAAATCTTCTACACAGTTTGCTGTCGCACCATAAGCAAATAAATAATCAACTGTGGCCGCCATTTCAAATGCACCTTTATAACCGTGACGCATAACTCCAGCTATCCACTTAGGATTTATAGCACGGGAGCGGTAAACTCGCTCAATTTCATCTCGCAGTTGTCGCACTTTGGGATTTTCAGGAATGGAATTATCCCCGAAGTAAGTGTTAGGGTTTTCGCCGCGCAATTTGCGGACAGCAGCAGTCATTCCTCCTTGAAATTGGTAATAATCATCAGAGTCTAGTATATCATGTTCGCGGTTGTCTTGATTGTGCAGAACTATTTGCATTTCACTCAGGCGTTTTTCAAAAGCTTCTGGCGCTGATTCGCCCCAAGAACCCCTCTCTGTCCCCTCTTGGTAAGGGGGGAAGTTAGAAGGTTTATCTTGGTTAGGGGATGAATTAGAAGATATCTCTTGGTTAGTATTTGTGTTAGCAGCTTTCCCTTGATTAGCATTTGTATTTGCACCTTCTCTTTGACTTAAATTGGTATTAGATGCAGTGTAAGCGTAGCTACTCCAGTTAATATAAGCTTTAGCTAAATCTTCGTCATCAGTCCAATTTTGAGACTCAATTAAACCTTGAAGTCCCGCGCCATAAGCACCAGGTTTTGAGCCAAATACGCGATAATTTGAACGAATTTCTGCCTGTTCTTGCGTCAAACCATTTGATTGCCAAAACTGAGTTTCTGCTTGAACTTGAAATGCTAAAGGATTTTGTTCTGGCGGTTCCTTTAAACTTGCAACTGCTTGTACTGCTGAATCAAATAAATCAATTAAATTAGGAAAAGCATCGCGGAAAAATCCAGAAATTCTTAAGGTGACATCAACGCGAGGTCTTCCTAATATTGAAACAGGCAAGATTTCAAAATCTATTACTCGCCGCGAGGGGCCATCCCAAATTGGCTGCACCCCTAACAACGCTAGTGCTTCTGCGATGTCATCTCCTCCTGTTCGCATTGTAGAAGTTCCCCAAATTGACAACCCTAAAGTTTTGGGATATTCGCCATTTTCCTGAGTGTATCTTTCAATTAAAGATTCAGCCGCAAGTTGCCCAATTCTCCAGGCTGTTTCGGTTGGTACGGCGCGAATATCTACGGAGTAAAAATTGCGTCCAGTTGGCAATACATCTGGTCTTCCTCTAGTAGGTGCTCCCGATGAACCGCTGGGGACATAGCACCCATTTAGCCCTCCCAGGAGGTTGATAATTTCTTGGTTAGTCTGTTGGAGTGCGGGTAAAAGGTAGTTACTAATCCAGTCTAATTCTTGTTGTATCGCTTTGCCAATATTTGTAACTGTAGATATTGACTTATTAACGCCGATCGCGTTAGAACTTTCCGGGTTAATATGCCTGTAATATTCTTGAATTAAATCCTCTACTAATTCAGCCGCTTTTTGTTCCAATATCTCAATAGCATCACCGATAGTACGGGGGTGATTTTGATTTGCGGTTATCTGTTGAATAGATAAGTTATCTCCTCTATCAATCAGCGCTGACATATCCGCTGTCAAAGGGTCAAAATCCAGTTGTAAATCTTTAGCTAAGGCGCGAGTTAAGCCTAAGCGGTTGGTTTCGGGGTGACGCGCGATCGCAATTATTAAATCCCGCAGTTGTCGCCCTTCGGGACATTGCCCAAAAATGTGCAAACCATCTCTAATTTGTGCTTCTTTAAGTTCGCAGAGATAGCCATCTGTGCGACTAAGAAACTCGGCGAATTTCTCATTATCTATTGACTGTTCATTGACAAATAACAGATCGCGGTGTAGGTTTTCTTTGTTAGCAAGGGTGAGGATGCGATCGCGAATAATTGGCAACCTAGAAGGGTCTAAACTTTGAGCTTCGTAATATTCATCTATTAACGCTTCTAATTGTTGCAATGGCCCGTAAAGTTCCGCCCGTGTCATCGGCGGGGTGAGGTGGTCAATTATCACAGCTTGGGAACGACGTTTGGCTTGCGATCCTTCCCCTGGATCGTTAACAATAAATGGATAAAGGTGAGGTAATGGGCCGAGGGCAACTTCTGGATAGCAGTTACTAGATAAGGCTATACTTTTACCCGGTAGCCATTCTAAATTGCCGTGTTTGCCTACATGAACAATTGCCTGAGTTCCAAAGTTTTCTCGCAGCCAATAGTAGTATGCTAGATAATTGTGAGTAGGCTCTAAATCAGGAGCGTGATAGTTTAATGTCGGGTCAATTTCATAACCGCGTGCGGGTTGAATTCCGACAAAAATATTGCCTAGTTGAATACCAGGAATCGGGAAGTGGGAATTATTAGCTTCTAAAGACCATCTCTGACTAATTCCAGCTTGCACTGGCTCAGGTAAAGTGGTAAAGTATTGTTGATATTCTTCTAAACTCAGATATTGTTGAATAGGTCGCAATTCCCGCCCTTCGGGGTCATTGGTAAACCCAGATGTCAGTAGTTTAATCAACTCGTCGCCGCTAGTTGGGATGTTTTCTATTTGATAACCAGCTTGTTGTAACGCTTTGAGGATTTCTACACAGCTAGCAGGGGTATCTAAGCCAACGCCATTGGCTAATCTGCCGTCGCGGGTGGGATAATTTGCTAATATTAACGCTATGCGTCTGTTAGCGGTTGGTGTTTGTCGCAGTCGTACCCAGTTAGCAGCTAAATCTACTACAAATTGGATGCGATCGTTTGCAGGTTCATAACCGACAACATCAGTTTCTAATTCGCTATTCCAAGTCTGTACGGCCTTAAAAGAAACCGCCCTAGTAATAATTTTACCATCTACCTCTGGCAAGGCTACATTCATCGCCACATCGCGCGGAGAAAGTCCTTGAAAATCAGCTTTCCACTGTTCCGCAGTTCCGCCGCTAAATATTACTTGCAATACGGGAACATCTAAGGATTTAATATTTTCTAATTCCCGGTCTTGACTTCTGAAACCTGAGACAGCAAAACTGGTAGTATTGAGTAATAATTGAATTTGTTCTGAATCTTGGGGCTGGAAATATTGAGCTAATTCTGCTTGTACATCTGGTTCGCGCAGAGAAGAGACAAACACGGGAACAGGGGCTAAATTTCGCTCTGCCAAAGCTTGACAAAGTGCATCAATTGGTGCTAAATTACCAGATAAATAATGAGCGCGATAAAATAATATTCCCACCTTAGCAGCATTGGCTAAACTGGATAAATCATCTGCACCTCCCACAGAGAAACTATCTCTTAAATGCGGGGCTAACCAATGGTAAATCCCTACACGGGGTACTTCTTTAGGCAATGGGGGATTGTAAGCAGTTTTCAAGCCAATGTCCGCGATCCATTTCAGACCGTTAACGAAATTTTGGACTCCGCCTTCTGTAAAATAACGCCATAATCGATCTACTGCTGATAGCGATACCGTTGAATGGCTAATTAAATCGGGATCTGGGCCATTATCTCCTGGCATTACTATCAGTTCTGCCTTGGTTTTTTGCACGACTTCCCGCACGACTTCTAACCCATAAGACCAGTAAGAACGCCCTCCCAATAACCGTATAATTATTACTTCTGCTTTTTCTAATACCTCTTCAGCGTAAGTATCAATAGTTAACTGCTGCTGCAATTGTAACAGATTAGCTACTCGTAGAGATGGGAATCCTGCTGGTAATTTAGATATAGCTGTCGCGAGAGTTTGAATATCAGTATCAGCGGCGGTAATAAATACAATAGGTGCGGGTGTTTGCTGAAGGAAAATTACTCCCTCTGATTGAGGATTCCAACCTCCGGGTGTTGCTGCTATGCGGTGCATTTGTTTTACCTTGTAGAGTGTTAATAAGTAAAAGAAAATATTAAATGTAGGGTGGGCAAAGCCGCGAAAAATCTTGTAAAAAAGCTAGAGATATTAGTCGGCTTTGCCCACCATTGGTGTCAACTTAAAATTAAACCTTTAGTCCGTCAGGGGTTGAAACCCCTGCCTCACAGCTTAAGTCCTCTAAAGAGGACTAGAAGAAGACTTTTAAACTTATTAGTCCTCTTCAGAGGACTTAAGCTATAAGAGGGGGACTTAAGTCCCTGGCTGCTTTCGGCTTAAGTTAACACCAATGCTTTGCCCACCTTGCAACTCTATTATCCTAAATATGCCTGTTTTACTCGCTCATTTTTTAACAAATCTGAAGCCACGCCAGAAAGGGTAATATTACCAGCTTCCAGCACATAACCTCTGTCAGCAATTTGTAATGCTAAATTAGCGTTTTGTTCCACCAATAGAATTGTAACACCTGTGGAGCGCAAAGTTTGAATAATACTGAAAATCTCGCGCACGATTGCGGGGGCTAAACCGAGACTAGGTTCATCTAATAATAGCAGTTTTGGGCGACTCATTAATGCCCGCGCGATCGCCAGCATTTGCTGTTCGCCACCGCTGAGAGTTCCTGCTAGTTGATGGCGACGTTCAGCTAACCGAGGGAATATCTCAAATTGCCTTTCTAAATCGGCTTTTATTTCCGCAGAATCAGACCGAACATAAGCCCCCAATTCTAAGTTTACCAGAATAGTTTGCCGAGCTAAAACTCGCCTTCCTTCTGGACTGTGAGCAATCCCAAGTTTAACCACTTCATGGGTTTGGCGACGGGTAATATCTCGCCCATCATAGACAATTTCTCCGGCACGAGAATTGACCATTCTAGAAATAGCTCTTAGCGTAGTGCTTTTACCAGCGCCATTAGCACCAAGAAGAGTAACAACTTCCCCCATATTAACAGTTAAGTTGATATCTTGCAAGGCTTGAATGCCACCATAATTAACAAACAATCCTTTAACATCTAACAACACATATTTGCTTTTCTCTGCATTCATCTGCGGTAAAAAGTCCTTATTCATCTCCTAAATAAGCCTCGATTACTGCCGGATCGTTTCTAACCGTAGCTGGATTGCCCAAAGCAATTAGCTGACCGAAGTGTAAAACGGCGATTCTATCGCATAAGCCCATAACTAATGGGACGTGATGCTCAATTAATATTACAGTAAGATTGAACTGTTGGCGCAGTTCTCGGATAAATTCACTGAGTTGGTGTTTTTCAGAGGGATTCATACCAGCGGCGGGTTCATCTAACAGTAATATTTGCGGTTCGAGGGCGAGAGCACGGGCAATTTCTAGGCGACGTTGATCGCCGTAGGGAAAGTTTTTGGCTTTTTCTTGAGCGCGATCGCGCAATCCAACTAATTCTAATAATTCTAAGGCTTTTTGCTTAGTTCTGCGTTCCATAGCGTTAGCTTTTGGCAAACCCAATATGCCACTCATCAGTGATAAGAATGGATTTCCATTGCGGCTGTGGATGTGTCTGGCGATCGTAACATTTTCTAGGGCGGAAAGTTCCCCAAATAAGCGAATATTTTGGAAGGTGCGGGAAATGCCTTTATTGGCAATTTGATAGGGCCGAAGTCGGGAAATATCTTGGTTTTGATAAATGAGTTGACCGCTAGATGGTGTTATCAATCCGGTGACGAGATTAAATAGAGTTGTCTTGCCGGCACCGTTGGGGCCAATGAGTCCAAATATTTCATTTTTTTGGACTGCAAAAGATACATTGTTGACGGCAATTAATCCTCCGAATCTGCGAGTTAGTCCTTTGGCTTCTAGGACGGTAGTATTGGTTGAAAGAGGAATAGTTGTTGATGCAATCATAAGTAAAATAATACAGAAATTGATAAGATCATACCTTGTAATTGTCCTGGTATCAAGCTAATATATAATAGCGTCTACTCAAAGAGTAATGGCTGAAGCAGATATCGGTAGCAAACGTTTAATTAGTTTGGCTCCCAATGCGTGGGTACAATGGGTGACAAATATCCCCGATGCGATCGCAAGAAATATCCTTGATGCTGAGTTTCAATGGCTTAGCCGCGAGAGTGATGTCTTAGTGAAAGCATACAGTCCTGAGCATGGGGAATTTCTAGTTTTAAATGAGTTACAATCTCAATATACCAGTCGGATGCCTCGGCGGATGCGGGCCTATGCCGCACTCGCACAGGAGAAGTATAATTTACCAGTATATCCGGTGCTGGTTAATATTTTCCAGCCTGAAGAGATTGTGACGATTCCCACACGCTATGAGTCTAATTTTATGGGATTGATAGCGCGTCAAGATTATCGGGTGATTAATCTTTGGGAAGTGGATGTTGAACTGGCATTTGGGCCGTCGTTGACTCCTTTACTTCCCTTTGTTCCAATACTTAAAGGTGGAGATAATGAGTCAGTTGTGGTGAGGGCAGTGACAGCTTTGCGAGCAGATGAACAGTTGCAAGAATTGGAAAATCTCTTGGGATTTTTTGCCTGTTCTGTTTTTGATGTTGCTAGAGTTAGAGAAATTTTGAGGTTTGATATGGCAATATTACAGAAATCTCCTTTGTTTCAGCAAATGGCGCGGGAACAGCGACAGGAAGGACGGGAAGAAGGACGACTGGAAGGACGAGAAGAAGGAGCACTGCGCTTGCTTTCGCGTCTGATTCAGCGTCGCTTTGGTGAGATACCAGTGACGATACAGGCTAATTTGCAAAGGTTGAATATCGAGCAATTAGATGAGTTGCTGGACGTGCTTTTTACTGTAAATTCTCTCGATGAATTTATCAATTCTATTCCCTCGCAAAATGGGAATAGTTCAGAGTTGGGATAGTGCAAAGGTAGGGGCAAATGCTCGTTTGCCCCTGCTGTTGGCTGACAATGTAAGTTATAATTAAAAGTAGAGTAAAGGAAAAAAAAATCTATGACTACACAACGTTGGGATGATGAACGCCTAGACCGTCTTGCAGATCGAATTGAGAATACCGCTAAAATAGCTGAGAATAATACTCGGAATATTGAAGCTTTAGGTCAGAGAATCGAGAGTACCGCTGAAGCTTTAGGTCAGAGAATCGAGAATACTGCTAAACTAGCTGAGAGTAACGCTCGCGTGATTCAGGCTTTAGCTGAGACGGCCGCAGAGGCCAGAGAAGAAAGGATGCAAATTTTACAAATAATTGCTCAACAACAAACAAGTATTGACCGACAACAAACTAATATTGATGGTTTAAGAACTGAGACAATCCGAATGCTTGATATTCTTTTAAATCAACGTAATCAGCAAGATAATTCGGGCGAACAGAATTCTTAGAACAACGAAGTCGGCAGGCGGGACCAAAAACCCGGTTTCTGCCTCAATATCTCTCGGATAGCTAGGATTTTTCAGAGAAACCGGTTTTTTTTTGCGTAAGTTATATTGATGAAAATGTAGATATTTTTATCCCGATCGCTGAGAATGTTCAGCAAGTGAACGGTTTATACTTAAATGACTAAGCATTACCCACAAAAACTCGCTGCTATACTGACTTTCACTCTCTTATCTTGCGGTGCGCCGTTACTTTTGAGCGCTAATGCCTTGGCCCTGGAAAACCGCAAGCCAGAAGTCTCGACTACAGAGATTGCCCCACTGATTGCGAAATTAAAGAGCAACGATGAAAGGGAATTGAATGCGGCTATTGAGAAGTTAGGCCAAATTGGTGAGCCAGCTATTCCTGCTCTGATTCAAGCTTTGGGGGATAATAATTTGCTAGTCAGCCGGAGTGCTGACGAAGTTCTATGGAATATTGGTACCCCTGCGATTCCTGCTCTTGTTCAAGCCTTGAAAGACTCTGATGTGAAAATCCGCCGTCGTGCTGTTGATGTGTTAGCCAGAATTACAACTCCATTTTCTTATTTGAAAAACCCATCAGAAGCCAAAACAGTTGTATCTGCGTTGATTACTCTGCTCAAAAACTCAAATATAGAGGTGCGTTGGAGTGCGGCTTTTACCTTGGGGATGATTGATGCAGAAGCCAAAACCGTTGTACCTGTTTTGATTCCCCTGCTCAAAGACTCTGAGGGAAAGGTGCGTTGGAGTGCTGCCTCTGCCTTGGGGAACTTCGGCACAGAAGCCAAAGCCGCTGTACCTGGGCTAATTGCCATACTCAAAGACTCCAATGCAAACGTGCGTAGCAGTGCTGCCTCTGCCTTGGCGAACATCGGTGCAGAAGTCAAAGCCGCTGTACCTGCGTTGATTCCCCTGCTCAAAGACTCCGATGCAGACGTGCGTAGCAGTGCTACCAATGCTCTAAAGAAAATCGCTGTTAACATTCAAGACCAAGCAAAAACGCTATCCCCAGCAGAATTGGATAAAGTTATCGGACAATTCGAGACTGCTTTAAAAATCCTAGAAGACTCTAAAGCTAAGTTTCCAAAAGAAGACATTGCAACTATTCGCCTGTCCATCAATGCCCTCAAAGCCAAAAGAAACGCCCACTTATTCAACTTAATTCGCCAGAATAAATGGGTAGCAGCAGCAATAATTTACCTGATATTCTTCCCTACCCTTTGGTCTGCAATCCTCCGCCTGCGTCCCCTCTGGATACTGCAAATCAACGACGCACTCAAATCCTACGACTTTAAACTACCTGATACCTGGGGCGGCGCACCTATACGGATTCGCGACCTTACCTTTATCCGTTTTTTCATTTACCATCCCAGAGTCCTAGATGCCTGGATTTCCACCCACATCGAAACAGTCCACGAAAAATTTGACAAACTACCTACAGTCAAAATCCGCGCTACTTACATCCCAGTTGCCTTTGAAATAGACGACAAAAAAGTAACTGATATTCGATGTCAAGAATTGCAGTCAACTTTCACCAAAAACCGCATCCGTCTGCTGATTTGGGGTGAAGGCGGCATCGGGAAAACTAGCATCGCCTGTCAAATTGCAGATTGGGCAATGGAACCAGAACCAAACAAAAGCCTCAGCAAACACCTGATGATTCCTATACTAATCGAAGAAGAACTAAAGAATGTAAACGAGGACAAAGATTCTTTCTTAACAGCAATCAATGGTCAACTAAAATCGAGCGCTGACCTCCCCAAGCCTGCTGATGAAGAACTGCTAAAACAATTATTACAACAGCGCCGCCTGCTGGTAATTGTTGACCATTTTTCGGAAATGTCAGAAGCTACTCAAAAGGCAATTCTCCCTAACTCTCCTGATTTTCCCGTCAATGCTTTAGTTGTCACTTCGCGGCTGGATTCAAGCCTGGGAAGAGGCAATAAAACCATGCTTCACCCGCTGCGAATTGAGGGATCGGAATTATCTGATTTTATGCAAAAATACTTGGAGAAGCTAGGGAAAGGGGATATTTATAACGGTTCGCAATTTCATTATGCCTGCGGCGACTTGGCTAAACTTTTAGAGGGAATCAGCAGTCAAGAAAGAAGCACAACTGTATTATTCGCGAAACTTTACGCGGATTTGTTAATCGCTAAGAAGGAAAATAATACAAGTGAAAATTTACCTCAAAATATCCCCGATTTGATGCTGTCGTACCTCAACGAAATTAACCGGGATGTGGCAGAGGATAAATTGAGCGATAACGAAGTTCACGAAATAGCTAAAATGTTGGCTTGGGAATGCCTAAAAGTTACTTATCGACCCACAAGTATCAAGATTAAAGATGCTTTAACTGCGTTGTCTGTATTGAATCTACAGGATACTGAAGCACGCCTTAAATATCTGGAAGACAAACTCCGTATCCTGCAAAGGAAGGGTTCTAGCAAAGACAATATTAGTTTTGTCCTTGACCCCGTAGCGGAGTATTTAGCCGGGTTGCATTTAGTGGATATTTGTGCTAAGAATCAAAGCAGTTGGCAGAAAGTTCTCGATCGCGCAGATTCCTTAAATTCCCTAGAAGCAATTAAAGGCTTTATGTTAGCAGTTCGTGATTGCTATCTAGCCAAGGTTCCTGATGCAAAAGCTACTGATTATCTGCCCGATGAAATAGCCACGCGCTATAATATTTCTATTACTGTACCGACTCAAACTCCTCAACTCGTCTCACCATGAGGCTGAGTATAATACTAAATCCAGGTTAGTCATCCCCTGTATTAGCAATAATCCGTCATTGCGAGCGAAGCGAA
>NZ_JAQMUA010000472.1:0-12280 GCF_028330895.1 Kamptonema animale CS-326
TCTCTTCCTCTTTCCCTAGCCCCTAGCCCCTAGCCCCTTCTTCTATAATTGGTGATTATCATGTATTTTCCCCTTATTCTTAATACCAGATTTTCCCTATGCTGGAACAAAGTTTCAATCACAACTTAACTCAGGAGGACATCAGTTCTAATACCATGAAAAATCAATCAAGAAAAGACCGGATTATTATTTTTGATACGACCTTACGGGATGGGGAACAGTCGCCTGGGGCTGCCTTGAATGTGGATGAAAAGCTGACGATCGCACGCCAGTTAGCGAGATTGGGCGTGGATGTAATTGAAGCAGGTTTTCCCTATGCTAGTCCGGGGGATTTTGAGGCCGTACAAAAAATCGCTCAGACGGTTGGGGTAGAAGGTGGCCCGACGATTTGCGGTTTGGCCAGAGCTAGTAAAAATGATATTGAAGCAGCGGCTAAGGCTCTAGAACCAGCGGCTAATCGTCGGATTCATACCTTTTTAGCAACGTCTGATATTCACTTGGAATATAAGTTGAAGAAGACTAGAGCAGAGGTTTTGGCAATTGTACCAGAGATGGTGGCTCATGCTAAATCTTTTGTGGAAGATGTGGAATTTTCTCCAGAAGATGCGGGCCGTTCCGATCCAGAGTTCTTATATCAAGTGCTGGAAAGAGCGATCGCGGCTGGGGCGACAACTGTTAATATCCCTGATACGGTTGGCTACACTACTCCCGCTGAATTTGGGGCTTTAATTCGCGGCATCAAAGAAAACGTTCCTAACATCGACCAAGCGATTATTTCCGTTCACGGTCACAACGATTTAGGCTTGGCAGTTGCTAACTTCTTGGAAGCTGTAAAAAATGGGGCTCGGCAGTTAGAATGCACGATTAATGGTATTGGCGAACGGGCGGGAAATGCAGCTTTAGAAGAGTTAGTAATGGCGTTGCACGTCCGTCGTCAATATTTTAATCCTTTCTTGGGACGACCAGTAAATTCTGAGGAATCGCTGACGAATATTGACACGCGCCAAATTTATAAGACTTCGCGTTTGGTTTCGACTTTAACGGGGATGTTGGTGCAGCCAAATAAGGCAATTGTAGGGGCGAATGCTTTCGCCCACGAGTCAGGAATTCATCAAGACGGGGTTTTGAAGAATAAGCTGACTTATGAAATTATGGATGCTACATCGATCGGTTTGACTGATAATCAAATCGTTTTGGGTAAACTTTCTGGTCGCCATGCTTTCCAAAGTCGGTTAAAAGAATTGGGTTTTGAACTGTCAGATGATGAGTTGAATAAGGCGTTTGTTAAATTTAAAGATTTGGCAGACAAGAAGAAAGAAATTACTGATTGGGATTTGGAGGCGATCGCGAACGACGAAATCCACCAACCGCCAGAGCTTTTCCGGGTAGAATTGGTACAGGTTTCCTGTGGCGATCGCGCCCGACCTACAGCGACGGTAACGCTGAGGACACCAACAGGCGAGGAATTAACAGATGCTGCGATCGGCACTGGCCCAGTGGATGCTGTGTACAGGGCAATTAACCGCGTGGTAAACGTACCCAATGAGTTAATTGAGTTTTCTGTACAGTCAGTGACGGCGGGAATTGATGCGATCGGAGAGGTGACAATTCGGTTGCGACATGAGGGTAAAGTATTTTCGGGCCATGCGGCTAATACTGATATTATTGTCGCCTCAGCACAGGCCTATGTCAGTGCGTTGAATCGTCTTTATGCTTCATTGAATCCAGGGTTTCAGACTTCCAATCAGCAAATGATGGGGCTAATGGATGAAATCGGCAACGAAGCAGAAAAGCGAGGTTTAACTCCTGAAATATTAGAGTCTGTTCTCAATGAGAAATAAGCAGCGCTTTGTTGTTGATACCAATGTGGTAGTTAGCGCAAACTTGTAAGGTGGGCGCTCGCCGACTACCATATATAGCTATGAGTTACAAACTTTTTGCGGCGAGCGCCCACCCTACGTTTAATTGTGTCCATCTACTTAGTATGAAGGGCTAATGAGAAATTTGTGGGTACAGATTTTACTGATAAGTTCAGCAATTTTGACTTGTGGTTTGATTGGGTTGAAAAGCGCGATCGCGCAAGAATTGAACCTCGAACTTAGAGCGGTCGATGTTCAACCGAGAGCGTCTGATGAAGAGGTAAAACCCGGTGACTGGAGTTACCCAGCATTGCAGGAAATGGTAGAACACTATGGTTGCTATATTCCTTATCCAGAATGCTATTCGCGATGCCCTCGCAATCTCGCTCGACTGCAAGTTGCTAAACTCATAAATGCCTGTACGGAGCGCGTGAATCAAATTATTGCAGAGGGTAAATCTGAATGGATTCGTAAGTTGGATGTAGATAATCTAGAATGGTTGCAGGAAGAATTTGCTGCTGAATTGGCGACGATTCCACGTTCTATTACTGCTGTTGATTTTGGTGTGAATCAAGTCGCTATTATTGTGCTAAACTCAAGAGCGATCGCGCAACCCGTCAATTCATATATTAAAGCTTCTGAAATGCAGCAAACGGTTTCTGCATTGTCTATTATTTTCCCAAACAGCGAACATTATCAAACACTTAAAGACTTAGTAGATCGCTACGAATGCCTTACTGAGAAAGATATAATACAAGAACAGAGGATTCTATCGAGAACTGATTTTGCCCTAGTTTTAGATAGTTGCGTGACTGAATTAAATAATTTACTAAGACGGCAGATTATTAAAAAAATTACGTTTGACATAGTGAATTTAGAACGATTGCAGGAAGAATTTGCTGCTGAACTAGCGAGGATTCATGGTAATGTTAATAGTGTAGGAACTCATTAAAAATGCAAGATGAAACACTAGAAAAAGAGCGACAATTCCATGATGCTTGGGCATCAACAATTGATGTCGATGGCATTCGAGTCAAAGATTATTTTGAAGCCTGTACAGCCCCAGAAAACCGATTTATCCTCAAACAATTAGGCGATATTACGGGCAAAAAACTCTTAGATTTGGGCTGTGGCGCAGGTGAAAATAGCGTTTATTTCGCTAAAAAAGGTGCGCTATGCGTAGCAACTGACTATTCACCTGGAATGGTAGAAGTTGCTCTGAAATTAGCAGAGACAAACGGCGTGAAAATTGAAGGTTGCACTGCAAATGCGATGGAATTAGAGTTTCCAGATAATACCTTTGATATTGTTTATGCTTCTAATTTATTACACCATTTGCCAGAACCTAAAATGGCTATTAGGGAAATGCACCGAGTCCTTAAACCAGGTGGAAAAGCTTGTTTTTGGGAACCGCTGAAACACAATCCTGTAATTAATGTTTATCGCCGGATGGCAACAAAAGTGCGGACTGAAGATGAGACTCCCCTAGATATTAACATTGTTAAATTTGTAAATTCTCTCTATTCAGATGTGGCTTACGATACTTTTTGGCTGGCTACGCTTTGGATTTTTTTACGTTTTTATTTGATAGAAAGAGTGCATCCGAATCAAGAGCGGTATTGGAAGAAAATTATTATCGAACAAGCAAGATTAGAGCCAGAATATCGGCGGTTAGAAAACTTAGATAACCTTTTGAAGAAATTGCCAGGAACGAAGCGATTTGCTTGGAATTTGGGGGTAGTTGCGAGGAAATAAAAATCGCAGATATACACAGAATATAGAGATTTTTAGTTTAATGGTAATTGGTAATTGGTAATTGGTAATTGGTAATGGGGATACACAGATTTTACAGATTCCTCTGATTTCACAGACTAAACGATCGTGACTCTAACTAATCCGTGTAATCGGTAAAATCCGCGATCATAATTGGTAATGGCTAATAGCTAATTATCCATCTCCCCATCTCCCCATCTCCCCTCTTTCCCTAGTCCCTAGCCCCTAGCCCCTTCTTCATAGGGAAGGAAGCGATCGCGCAGAGAGTTGAGCAAGCAAATCAAAAACAGAAAAACTCTCAGAATTGAGAGGAGGAAATATGGGATAATTGCTCTGGTTTGATATCGTTATTTAATCTATAAAACTCGATGGTGAAACTATTAATTAGCAACGACGATGGCATTTTCGCTCAAGGCATTCGTAGTCTCGCCAACACCCTCGCCGCCGCAGGTCATGATGTTAGTGTAGTTTGTCCTGACAGAGAACGTTCCGCTACCGGACACGGCCTTACCCTTCACCAACCAATCCGGGCTGAAATAGTCGATTCCATCTTTGACCCAAAAGTGAAAGCTTGGGCTTGTTCGGGTACACCCGCCGATTGCATTAAACTAGCTTTGTGGGCATTACTTGAAAAACGGCCAGATTTTGTACTTTCCGGCATCAATCACGGCCCCAACTTAGGAACAGACATCCTCTACTCTGGTACAGTTTCCGCTGCAATGGAAGGCATCATCGAAGGCATTCCCAGCATTGCCTTTAGCCTAGCTAGCTACACTTCGCGGGATTTTCAAGCAGGAGTAAACTTTGCTCAAAAATTAGTAGCGAACTTGATTGAAAAGCCAATGGCAGAGCCAATGTTATTGAACGTTAACATCCCCGCCGTCCAGCAGGCAGAAATTGCCGGAGTTGCGATCGCGCGTCAAGGCATCCGCCGTTATTTCGATATATTTCAAAAACGAGTAGATCCGCGAGGCAAAAGTTATTATTGGCTTGCAGGAGAGTTATTAGAAGAAGTTGAAGAAACCACAGAGCCACCTCTTCCCCATGATATACCAACTGATGTACAAGCAATTCGCCAAAATTACATCACCCTCACCCCACTACAATACAACCTGACTTATGCCGCTGCGCTACATCACCTGCCAGAGTGGAAATTTGAAAGTTTTGGAAACTGAGAAGCGGCAATTGAGCTGATAGGAGCGGTAGACTAAGAAGTAAGGATATGTGCCTCCTCCGAGCTATGCCGTAGGCGTTAACACAGAGTCGCAATTGGTCGTTGGTCTCGCAAACTACAACTAGAACAGTTATGAACGCTCCCACATATAATACTCATTCCGTCACCTGCCCGATTTGCAATCATTCCAGCGTCATAGGCCCCGTTGGGATGTTTAGCGGTTTGTTCACTTGTCCCCATTGCCATTCGCATTTAGTAATTAGCTGGAGTGGCCATTACGTTCGCGACCCCTTCACTATTAAGCAGCTCAAGGTAGGACGGATGCTCAGGCGGCAGAGTAGGCCCTTCGCGCGTATGCAGCGGGACTTTGGGCTCGCCAAACATTTGCCGCTATTGGCTATTCTCGGTAGCGTGGTGTTTTTTGGCTTTACGATCGCGGCCGCTGACCCCTCAAACCAACAACAAAAACCTTTTCAAGACTTATGGGAGTGGGTAAACGGTACTGGGGAATCAAATGCTCCTTCGCCCTAATATTTTACACAGAATTTTTACAAGTAATAAATTGGTTAGTGGTTAGTTGTTAGTTGTTCGTTGTTAGTTGTTCGTTGTTAGTTGTGACCAAAGAAACCGGGTTTTTACGGAATCTGCTGGCTATAACGAAGTATTTTCGTCAAAAAACCCGGTTTCTGGTTCCTCTGCTAACAAAAGTATCCGTAACACGGCCATCTTGGCAGTCAAGAAACCGCCAAGATGGCGGCGTTACGTGAGCCGTGCGTAATCCTGGCAGTTTTAAATTGGGTAGATACTGCTTTTAATTACCAGTTAACTGTTAACTATTCGCGTAACTAGAACCCAGTTTCCCGCAGTTTTTACGACCTTTACATTTTCTAAAGCTAACTTTTTTAAGACGGAGCGATGGAGTAGAAAATAAGGTTGAGGAGAAGTTTGCCACTCGCGTTTTAGTTCCTCAACTTTAGCAGGAATAACACGGCGATCGCTATAAAAATCTAGGGAAGGTCGAGGATAGCGGTGAGAGGTTAAAACTTCCTGACCGGCAGTTGTACCTTGGCGGACAATTTCGGCTACCGGCTTAACAGGATAATCCTCTGCTAATTCCCAAACCCAATTATTCGACATCACCAATAACAGCAGCGAGACGTAAGTTCCCCAAAATAAAATCAAGATAAATTGCCTATCTTGCTGCCGTAAAAGCATAGCCACAATCGCCATAGTCAAGCCAAAAGCTATTAGCACTAGCTGCAAATCTCGTTCAACAGGTGCAAAAGTCTCTCCTAATTTCACCAAACCGCTAAAGTATAGGCAACCCGCTGCTGCAACAGCAGATAGCAGTGCAAAAATAGGCCAGAGAGTGAAGGGGAGAGGGGGGGAGGGGGAGGATGGGGAGGATGGGGAGGATTTAGCTACTTTGCCTCTCCTACCTCCCTCATCTCCCCTATCTCCCCCATCTTCCCTATCTCCCTCATCTTCCCTCTCTCCCTCATCTTCCTTCCTGATATCATTCACTTGCCAAACTTCAGCTAAATAGTGACCAACTACTAAGGCAAAAGCTGGATAAATTGGTAAAACATACCAGGGGAGTTTAGTGCTCATGGCTGAAATTGCTGCCAAATAAATTCCAGTCCAAACTAATACTAATTTTCCCCAAGCAAAATTACGATTTTCTAAAGCTTGCCGCAATCCTAATAACCAAAATAACTGCCAAGGCCAAGCTGACTCTAAAATTTCTAACAAATAATACCAAGGCGGCCCTTTATGATTTCCTACAGGTTCCCAAACTCGCCGCAGAGATTGGTCTAACAAATTAGCACTGAGAAATTGTGGGCCGTAGTGTAGCCATTGGGCAGTATACCAAGCTATTACCGGGAAGATGCCGATCGCGAAACCAGTCCAGAGATACCGAGAAGTGAGGAGTCGGGGAGTATCCCATAGCAAGAAGAAAAACGCGATCGCGCCTAACAACAATCCCAATAAAACGCCCTTAGTCAGGCAAATCAAACAAAAACTAATGCCAGCGCCTAGAGCGTAGCGTAAATTGCGGCGCGATCGCAACACGCACAACACCATAATCAGCAAAAAACACAATACCGCCCCATCCAACATCGCCAAACGCCCATGACGCACCACTGGTAGCAGCGTCAGGCACACCAAAGCCGAAAAAATCGCACTCAGCCGTTGCTGAAACAACTCCCGCCCAATAGCATAAAGCAAGGGCACAGAACTTGCTGCCAGCATCGCTGGTGCCAGCCTAGCCATCCATTCATTCACCCCGCCAACAGCAAAGCACAGCGCTATTAGCCAATGTACCAATGGCGGCTTATTCAGATACGGCGTACCCCCTACCGTCGGATACAGCCAATTTAAGTCCCCACGCCACATCTCGCGGGCTACCTGTCCCGCAATGCCTTCATCCCAATCTCGCAAAGGCAAACCGCCGAGATTTATTGAGAATATGAGTACAGCCGCCGCCAGCAACCCTACCGCCCAAAACAGATCGATCCAATTGCCACTTACGAGAGTTTTGAACTTGTCAGTACGCCGACGAAATATTTGACCAGACATAAGTAAAATTAGGGTAGGCGGATGTAGTAGATACTGACATCTTGCACTATTCTTCGCAAAACTGTAAAAACATTAACACTAAGCTGTTAAAATTATTATAAAACCCCCTTAGCAATTAGCAATTAGCCATTAGCCATTAGCCATTAGCCATTACCATGAACTTACCTGTAATTTTAGATATTGTCATCGGCTTAATTTTTATTTACCTCAGTTTAAGCTTGCTAGCCACAGAAATTCAGGAAATGATCGCCACAGTTTTGCAATGGCGGGCTGAACATTTAAAGAAATCAATAGAAGTCTTGATCTCAGGCGGCAGTGACACTCTAACAGATGAAGCTGAATTTCAACGAATAAAAAACTTGGCTAATCTTATTTATGACAATCCGATCGTCAATGACCTGAATCAAGAAGCGAAAGGCCCCCTATCGAAAATGTTCCGAAATATCACCCATCAAATCGGCGCATTGTACCGCCGGATCACCAAAACTGAAAATGCTTTTGGCGATAAATCTAGCGGCCCTTCCTACATTGCCTCTGCAAGTTTCTCAAGTAGCTTGCTGGACAGTCTCAGAATTTCGCCTTTAATCAAATCTATTACCGAATCCCGGTTAGAAAGATTTAAAGATCGACAGTTAGCAGAAGTTAAGTTTATTGTAGACAATTTGAAATTAGGAGAATCAGTTCAGCCAATTTTAGATATGGAATTGACCTGGCTGCAAAAGGAATTTAATAAAATTGTGGAAGACTTCAAGAAAAATCAGGCAACTCTTAGCGATAGCATTGATAGAATTTCTGAGAAATTAGGTATCTACGTTCAAAATTCTCAAGTTTATTTGCCTGAAAGCGAATTAGCTGGCAGAGATTTTCAGTGGCAAATGGGATTTTTGAAATCGAGTTTAGATAGTTATGCTGACCGGAAAGTGCTACTACTTGAATTACAGCCAAGTTTGAGTAATTTCTTAAATTCGATTAGGAAAACTAGAGAAACTCAAGAAACAGTGCAAGAGATTGTCGAAGCCAAAGAAGATAGTCCAATTTATAAAGAAATTCAAGAAATAATTAATAGTATGCCAGAGTCTTTGAAAAAAAGTTTATATATTCTGGCAAAGCGTGCCGAAAAAGATACAGCACAGACCGACCAAAAATTTACTAAATTTCAGCAAGAAATCGAAGCTTGGTTTGATCGTTCTATGGAGCGTGCTGGTGGCGTTTATAAGCGCAATGCTAGAGGAGTTGCTCTTTTGATTGGGACTACAATCGCTATTGCTACTAATTCTGATACATTATATATTGTGGGCAATTTGTCAACAGATTCTCTCATGCGTGCTACTGTGAATAAGTATGCAGATGAGATAGTTACGCGCAACTCTATACCAAATCGAGATAATTTCGCGCAAATTCAAACAGATGTCAATCAAGCTTTAGAAAAATTATCATTACCTATTGGTTGGAATTCCAATAACCTCAAAAATCAAGAATTTGATGGTAGGGAATGGCCTTTATTTAGCAAAAGAATTTTTGGCTGGATTTTGAGCGGTATAGCTATCTCTATGGGTGCTGCTTTTTGGTACGATATTCTTAACAAGATTATCAATGTTCGTAATGTGGGTAAAAAACCACCATCATCGACTGATAATCCGTCTTAAAATTAATAGGACTTACGCATAATTGTTGGTAACACCGTCGGGACGGGGCGTTAGGGGATCGGTGCGTAAGTAATATTTCAATTAAATTGCTGTATTAAAGCAAAATGCTCTCAAAATATGTCTCAATAGGCTTAGGCAAGCATGACTCTTCTATTTCTTTAGTTTCGTGTAAAAAATTAAATATGGGTGAGTCCAATAAAACTACAATAATTCCTTCTTCGTCTTCTTCACGGATTACATAAAATCTTTCATTACTACCTACTTGAGATAGAATAACATTTAGCATTAAAAGAAGTTTTACTATAACAACCTGCCATTTCAAACAGTTGTGAATAAATGACGATCTAAATTTTGCAGGGCAAATCAAGAAATCACCTATATTGCTAATCAGATGAAGATTTCCCTCAAAATCCTCATATTCATTTACATCCTCCATGATAATACCATATCTTCTTAGACTCTTGCATAAGTAATCATCTTCAAATATCATGGGTGGATATTCATACAAATCCTCTTTATCGAAAGAAAAGCAACGATGTGGAGGTAAGGGTCTGTATAGATACAAAAATTCATCACCATCGTCCATCGCATTACACATAAGCTCATCTGCTTCGGGTGATAATGGTATATACAATGTGTCCAGTTTCTTATATCTTCCGTCCGTTAACCAAACTGAATTATTATTCAACTGCAATGCCTGAACGATCGGAACTACAGTTGGATTTTCATAAGAATAAAAATCCAATTTTTCCAATTTTTTCACAATTTCTTTCATGGCATATTTTTATAGAATTTTTATCGATTAGACTATAATCTGAATTTACTTACTTTTAACAGGTGACATTATACCATTTCTTAAAAAATAGACTAAAATAGCAACTTACGGTGAAAGGAAAATAATCATACTTTGTGCATAGTGCCAATCGCAACTATGATGCGCTAGGGTGTTCTCTGACAAAGCTGATGTCCTTACTCAACGAGGGCTGTATCTACCAGTAAATGCCCTTAATGGAGTATCCACAATGACCTATACTGTAGCTTCAGAAAACACTCTGCCTTCAATTCAAAATCTCTCTACACACTCTTTAGTCTTTATCGACTCTGCTGTAAATGACTCCGAATTGCTTGCTAGTGGGATGCTTCCAGGGGAACAGGTAATTATCCTCGATCGCAACAAAAATGGTATCGAACAAATTACTTCCGAAATCAAAAAATATGCCGCAAATTATGGTACAGTTGACACCGTTCAGATTTTGTCTCACGGTAGTCCCGGTTGTCTTTATTTAGGCAATTCTCAACTGAGTAGCGACACTCTTCAACAATATCAAAGCCAGTTGCAGCAGTGGAAATCCGCCCTAAGTGACAAGGCAGATATCATGCTTTATGGGTGCGATGTCGCGGTCGGAGTTGGTGCGGATTTTGTACAGCAATTAAGCCAAATAACCGGGGCTGACGTTGCCGGTTCTACGAATATAACTGGCAGTGGTGGCGATTGGAATTTAGAGTTTACTCAAGGAGAAATTGAATCATTTTCAGCTATTACTCCACAGGTAATGCAGGCTTATAAAGGTAGTTTAGCTAGCATTATTGTTACCAATACTAATGATAGTGGAGCTGGTTCGTTAAGGCAAGCGATCGCCTCGGCTGCGGTTGGGGATACGATTCAATTTGCCCCTAATCTTGCAGGTCAAACTATTACTCTCAGCAGCGGCCAGCTCGATATTCCAGTTGGCAAAAACCTAATTGTTGACGGAAGTGGAGCCGCTGGTTTAACTCTCAGCGGTAACAACTCCTCTCGCGTCTTTTTTGTTAATGCTAATGTTGTTACTCCCTCAACTTTTAGCCTCAAAAATATCACCGTTGCTAACGGTAAAACAACCAACAGAGGCGGCGCGATCGGCACAACTGACGAAGTAACTTTAACAGTAGAAAACGTTCAGTTCAACAATAATGTTGCCGATCTGGGTGGCGGTGCAATTTTTGCCAATTTCAATAATAACCTAACAGTAACGGGCAGTAAATTCAACGACAACATAGCAACAGGAGGCAATGATGAACGCGGTGCAGGTGCAATCGGTTTCTTGAGTTCTAAAAATTTTACTGTCACCAACAGCGACTTCACGAACAATAAAGGAATTAACGGCGGTGCAATTAACAGCCTTAACGGTAAGTTAACAGTTGAAAACTCGCGATTTATCAACAACGATACTAACTCTGCCGTTTTTGCTACAGGCAAACCTAATGACTTTTTAAGAGGTTATGGCGGGGCAATTTACACCGATCGTGCTAGTTCAACTGACGAACCCTCTGGGACAATTCGGATTACCAAAACTGTGTTTCAAGGTAACACGGCTAAGGGAGGAGGAGGAGCAACCCATCTGTTTACGGGAGCGCAAGATAATGTAATTATTGAAGACAGCACCTACAGAGATAACAAGGTTGTAGCACTTACCGGAGGAGAAGGTGGAAATGGCGGCGGTTTGTATGCAATTAGCAATAGCTTAAATAAGGGTCTGACTATCAAGAATACTACCTTCGCTAATAATACAGCCGAGGGTCAGGGGGGCGGTTTGCGGATGGATAAAGCGCCCACGACAATTAGTAATAGTACCTTTTCTGGCAACAAAGTAACGGGGACTGGGTTTAGCAATGTCGGCGGGGGAATGGTGCTTTACGGCTCTGCTACCATTACCAATACTACTATTGCTAATAATGATGCCGGATGGGTTGGTGGCGGTGTAACGGTGGCAAGTGGCGAACAAGTTACTCTCCAAAATACGATTTTCGCTAATAACACTGCACAAAATCAATTCAAGATTCAGCAAAATGCGGCTGGGAACTTTATTAACGGCGGAAATAATCTGCAATGGCCGGATAAGCTTACAAATTTCGGCAACGATCAAAATGTTTTCCCAGGAATTACTATTGCTGACCCTAAACTTGGCCCATTGCAAGATAATGGTGGTGGCATTTTTACCCATGCTTTGCTGATAGGAAGTCCGGCAATTGATACGGGAAATAATGCAACTGCACCTGCTACTGACGAGCGAGGAGTTAGTCGGCCTCAAGATGGTGATAATAATGGGAGTGCGATCGCAGATATTGGAGCTTACGAATTTTCGCTAACACCTGCACCTACGCCAACGCCAACCCCTGCACCCACGCCAGCGCCAACACCTGCACCCACACCAGTACCCACGCCTGCACCCACACCAGTACCAACACCTGTACCCACACCAGTACCAACA
>NZ_JAQMUA010000473.1:0-11181 GCF_028330895.1 Kamptonema animale CS-326
GACATGCACCTTTTTATCACAACTAGGGGCTGGTTCTTCTATTGAGAGTCTATTCTCAATAAGCTCCAACTTTTTTGAGCGAGTTCAGACCCGAAAACATCCTCCCTGCAATGGTTTGGGGGCGATTGTCGCCCCCTGAACTCTGTCTGACCAAGGAAGAATTACACCAAAACCAAACCAGTTCAAACAGTTTCTTTTTTGCCACCTTCAAATCTCCACATCTATCCCCAAAGCTGGGTTGAAAGCATGGCGATCGCTGGCATGAGCGTACAGGGCTGTAGTTTTCGGATCTTTATGACCCAACAAATCCTGCACTTGCCTCAGATCGGCACCCGAACGCAACCCCAGCGTCCCTGCCGTGTGCCTCAAGCTGTGAGCTGATAAAGTTCTCCCCTCAGTGTGCTTGAGTTGTGATTCCAAAAGATATTTATCTATAATCCAGCGAATGCCCCGGCGAGATAGCCGCTGTCCCCCAAACCGATTTCCCATAGCAATAAACAAAGGGCTTTCCTTGGTTAGCAGCTCTCCTGCCATTTCTCTAGCTTCCAAATACTGCCAGAGCGCTTTAGCGATATCAGGGCGCAGCGGTATTGTTCTAATGCTGCTCTTGCCCTCAACCCTCAACCCCCAATTCCCACCCCTTCGCACTAAATCGCCAAAATTCGCACGGTGCAATTCCACCGTGCGCGGGCCTTGCAAAGCCATAATTGCTAAAAGAGAGCGATCGCGCCAACTTTTTAAGCTGCCATCATTCGGAATCGTCGCTAATAAATGCCGCAGTTCCTCTTCTTCTAAATAAGTAATACGTTCGGCAGCATCAACCTTTTCTGTAGGAGGTTTAACGCCTATCGCCGGGTTTTCCTTAATCAATCCCTTCGAGAGCGCTGCTGCATAAAACCGCCGGAGTACGGAGAGAGTCAAAGCAATCGTAGCGGGCTTTTGACCTTTTTCTTTAATGAGGTAGTGCCGATAGGTTTTGATATCTTCGTTAGTTGCCAAAGCCAGATTAATTCCTTGGGAATTGCACCAACTAACGTATTGACGGGTGCGGTAGGAATATGTATCAACCGTATCGCTAGCTGCGTCCCCATTAGCAACGTCAAGCTGCATGAAATCAGCGAAAACTGACTGCATCGCCTCAGCGGTCGGCAAAATAGCGAGGCGATCGGCTTGGCGGTGCTTCGTCGTAGCGCGGGGCAGCCGTTTAGAGGACACAGGCTTAGTTTAAAAGATTACCCACTGCCACTTTACTGCAAGGTGGCATCCGCAGCACTCTTGTACCGAGAATGTTTGTTTCCGGTAGCAAATCCCAGTTGAATGAAAACCTAATGTCTAAAATGTCGTTGGCAATGGAGTTTCTAACGCAAAGCTGTAGGTGCGACAATACTAATAGCAACAGGAGGAAAGCATGATCGCTCCCACTAATCCCAGCCGCATCACGATTCCGCCCTTAGAAAATGGGGACTTACTCACCCGTGCCGAATTTGAGCAGCGCTATACAGCCATGCCCCATCTCAAAAAAGCCGAACTGATCGAAGGAATTGTTTATATGGCTTCCCCTCTGCGCTTTGAACCCCATGCGGAACCCCACGCTCACCTCATAACTTGGCTCGGCCTCTATGCTGCTTTTACTCCGTATACTCGTATCGGCGATAACCCTACGGTGCGCCTGGATGTGGATAACGAACCCCAACCCGATGCTGTACTCCTCATTGATGCCCAACACGGCGGTCAAACTTGCCTCAGCGATGATGGCTACATCCTCGGCGCACCGGAACTCGTGGCTGAAATTGCTGCCAGTACCGCTACCATCGATCTAAGAGATAAAAAGCGAGTTTATCGCCGCAATGGAGTCAAAGAATATCTGGTCTGGCAGGTAATAAATCGCCGCCTCGATTGGTTTGAAGAGCAGGAGGGAGAATACATTTCTATAAGCCCTGATGCCGAAGGAATTATCCGCAGCCGAGTTTTTCCGGGGTTGTGGCTGGCCGTTTCAGCACTCTTGGATGGGGATATGCCCGAAGTTATTGCTACACTCCAAACCGGGTTTACGAGTGCCGCGCACCAAGAGTTTGTCCAACAGTTAGCTACCTTCTCAAACCCCAATTCCTAAATTGTATTTCCTCTATTCTTTAAGTTAAAAGTTGTCAGCCGATCGCGGGTTTAATTTAACCTAAGTTACTGCTGGGGTATGATGAGGGCTGGAATTATGCGCGAGCGTGAGAGCGGGTTTTTGCGATCGCCACAACCAGCGAGCAATTACACCGGTAGTTAGAAGTTAAACCAGAACAAGTCAAAAGTGCGATCTCGCAAGCTTTCTATGCTGTCTTACACAGTCCAAATTATCGCATTGGGAAAAGGCGAGTGAGATTATGGTAAGATTGCAGGCGGCTTGGAGGAGATAGAGACGCTGACGGGGTTGCTGCAAGTTGAGGGCGATGGATTAGACTTGAATTGATTGGGAGCCCTGTAAAAGGGGATATGGGATGTCTGCAAAGGATGTTTTTCACAATAATGTTAAGTCGGCTTTGCAAAAGGAGGGATGGCAGATTAGCCATGACCCGCTTTATATCAATTTTGGCGGGGTGGAAATGTATATTGATTTGGGGGCCCAGAGACTGATTGGGGCACAGAAGGATGGGGAAAAAATAGCGGTTGAGGTGAAGAGTTTTTTGGGCGCTTCGACAATTTCTGAGTTTCACACGGCTATCGGGCAGTTTATTAATTATCGGTCGGCGCTTAAGGCAACGGAAGCGGAGCGCGTTTTATATTTAGGTGTTCCTCTGGAGATTTATAATACTTTTTTTCAGCTTCAGTTTACGCAAATTGTTATTCAAGAAAATCAAGTTAGGTTTCTGGTTTTTGACCCGGAAAATGAGGTGATTGTGCTATGGGAAAGGTAGAGCAATATCGCCAGTATGTTCAGGAGGTTTTGGCAAGGTTTGGCGACCATAAACCTGCCTATGGTGATGTTAAGGTTGAGATGATTTTTGATACTCAGCGCGACCATTATCAAATTGTCCATGTTGGCTGGAACAAGAAACAACGGGTTTATGGGGTTGTGATTCATCTTGATATTGAGGAGGAAAAGGTCTGGATTCAATGGAATGGGACTGAGGTGGATCTGGCTAGTGAGTTAATGGCGATGGGCGTTGCTAAACAAGATATTGTGCTGGGGTTTCATTCGTCTTTTATGCGGAAGTTTACGGAGTTTGCTCCGGGTTGAGGGGGAAGTAGCTAGTAATGAATAGATGAGATTCGAGTACAGCCGAATACGTTGCCACGAAAGCGCAGCGCTACTATTTGGGGGGGGATAAAATGACTATAATTAGCAATCATTTTGACCTACTCTATTTTACCAATTGTAACTTAGAGCCACCTTTAATTCGTGATTCAAAAATTGTCATTCCTACCCGTCAACTAGGGTTACTACCAGGTCATCCACTTAATCCCCAAAATGAAATATTTTTCCTATCAAAATCTTACCTAATTTTCGATCAAGTGAAATCATCGGTACGCCAGTTAACTGGATATGTAGAAGAACCTCCTGGTTCTAATCGCTTTCAACCTCTGGAAGAAAACTCTACAACAGTCATAGATGATAATTTTCCCGATGTTGATAAAACTGTAAGTTTATTTGGATTAGAAGGTGCTTTTGAGAACCCGTTAGAATGGGTTGATTGGGAAATTGAAAGTGCATCATTTTATCTGATGGAACATCCATCCGATGACTGGGAATTTACAGAATTATGGATAGATGTAACGAACTTCCCTCTAAAAGTTATGCTTTTGGTTCGAGATCGGCAAGGAATTAGCTGTGTTTACGATCCATCTCAAAACGATCGGCTAGTTTTTTTGAGTTTCACCTATGAAGAGGCGAAGTTATGGTTAGAAAAACAATATAAACTTGTGCCACAGCGTTTTCCCAAGGAGGTATGTGTATAGGCTGCATATTATGTGTTATATGTCAATAGTTTGGAGGCGCAAAATGGCTGGGAAGGTTAATTTTTAGTTAGTCGTAACTTAGCTCAAATCCCGATCGTGTTTTAGTAATCAAAAACCGCCCCAAGTATTGATTTATCAAAGTAGTGACACACTGGTACAATCATAAATTACGATAAGATGTGGAGAACCTGGGTAAAAAGTGGTGCAAAAAACAGCTATTACTGATGTTATTAAAACCTTTGCGGATGTGGAAAGTCGCTTTAATTTAAGGCGGACGGAAGATGAGCGATTTTTTACGGAATGGTATGAGAGTTTGCCAGAGATTACTGACGCGGAAAAAGAATCTCTAGAATTAATTAGACGGCGGTATCTTTATCATTTAGCAGGTGGGAGTCTGACTGAGGGGACAGTGACGTTGCTAATGGGTTCGCCTTTATTGGAAAAAGCAGGTTTTTATGACTCTCCTTTTAAAATGCGGGGGGAGGCATCGGTTGAGATTGTGTTGGATGAAGATGAAGATGAAGCGGAAAATTTGCGGGGTCGAATTGATGTTTTAGTGGTGCAAAATCGGTTTTGGGTGACGCTGTTGGAGTCGAAACGGACGACGATTTCGGTAATGTCAGCAGTGCCACAAACGCTGGCGTATATGATGGCAAATCCCAATCAGGATCGACCGGGGTTTGGCATGGTAACAAATGGGAATGAGATTATATTTGTGAAGTTATCTCAGCAGGATATAATTCAGTATGATGTTTCAGATATTTTTTCACCCGTACCTTTACGCAATCGTCTATATGATGTTTTGAGGATTTTGAAGCATATTGGTCAAGTCATTGTGGAAGGATAGACTGCGATCGCAGTTTCTCAAGTGTATTTTATAACCTGTTTAGGATTGCCACCCCAAAGCCAGCCAGAAATCCAGATATTCGTATCCAATAAAACTTTCATCCCTTCACATCCGCTGTCTAACTTCCTTCACTATTGCCGTAATTTCCTCCATTGAAGGCTGTTCCGGGTCATCCCCAAGCTGCTCTATTCTTTGCCATAAATTCGATAATCCTTTGAGCTTTTGAATCTTCTTCAAAACAATCGTATTCTCTTCTTGCCAAAGAATATATTCATCCCCTGGTTGTAGACTTTCCCGGACGGATGGTGGCAAATTTAACTGCCCTTCTGTTGTTACCTGAATTACTAAAGGTGGCACAGTCATTTCCCTATCTCCTGCAAAATCACGAAACTTAACCAAGTTTTTCTAATTCTAAACTAACACACATCTAAATTGTTATTTTGGGAGCATTAACAATATACAGTCAGGGCTGGGACGTGCAAAACTTTCCGGCGCAACAGCTTATGAAGCGCAGCTAAGATTAAAGATCGTTGCTAGACAAAGAGCTAGAAAATCGTTGAGCTAGAAAATCGGTGCTAGACAAAGAGCTAGACAGGATTCTAATAAATTAGATTCTGTCTAAACTTAAGGGTATTATCTATTTCTATTTGAGCAAGACAACCCTTAATTTGTATGGGTTACAGCTCCTTAATTGCTTAAACGCAGTTCGCTCAAGTGAACGATTTCAGTGATTTTTTGAGCAACGTCGCGGACTTCAGCAAACCATCCCAAAATAGCTTGTACTAACTTCTTACGACTGTTGTGTACGACAACTTGCTGTTCCCGAAAAGGCAGTACAGATGGCACTACCTCCGAGTTAAATTTAACCACCTCTTTCAAATCACTCAAAGGCACCTCTACAGGTTCTGTCCAACCACGCGGCACTCCATTTAAGTCCCACACCGACGCATTCATAGCACTAGGCCGCATCCTCGCTGCGGTTTGGGGGTCAATATACACCAATGCCCCTGATTTCAACCGCTGCTGCCCTACTTTAATAGGTTGACCTAAGTATTTGTAAACCTTGTGGGGGACAGCATTCGCAGCAATGCTATCAATATGAGCTTGCTGTAAAAGATTAAGGGCTTGGTATGCTTTGCCGACATTAGTAATGCCATGCTGCTTATTCAAGGTTTTGAGTTCCGTTAAAGACTGACACGCCACTATCAAAGCCTTGAGTTCTTCCAATGTCGGGGGGTAAGGCACCATATTGGGTTCAGCACTTGAAACGAATGGCGGTTTTGCGAGCTCACCTTGATGGTTGTGGTTTACGCCTTTATTGGAAGAATCGGAATTTCCGATCGCTTCCGACTGAAATTCCGACACCTCACTGCTAGCTGAATTCCCCTCTAGCTCTAGCTTTGAAGCCTCTACCCTTTCCTCATTCCGATTATTCCGACAATTTAAAGAAGTAGTAGTTTCCTGGCTATTACTAAAGTCGGCAACATCCGCCATATTTCCACCAGGTGTTGAGGGGAAGCTGGGAGTCACATTTAGAGATTCGTGGCTATTACTAAAGTCGGCAACATTCACCTCTGCCATATCAACCTGAGAAGTTTCCCCAGCATCAGAGATTAAGGACATATTTTGGGAAACATCCAGTTCTTGTGCTGACTCCGCTGAGTGCTGCAAGTTGTTGATTTCAAAACTACTTGCCAATTCAAAACTGCCCGCCAATTCATTTTTGTTCGCGATTTCAAAATTGTCGGAATTGTCGGAATTTTTGCATCCATATCGCTGAGAGCTATGATTGGTAGTCGTTTCAGCCAATCGTGATTTGTCGGAATTCGATCGGAATTTTGTCGGAATTCCGACATCAGATTTTTTAACTGCCACAGCCTTTAGCTGCAAGCTTTTCCCTTCCCCACAAAGTTCAGCATGACCCATGTCTGCCAGAGTTTTAAAGTCCAAGCGGATTTGACTTAAGGTAGGTTTGCGTGCGGCGTGGCGGAACACGGTATTTTGTACCTGTACTGGAGACACTTCTCCCTGCTTCCGCAAGGCGTATTCGTGGATTTGAAGCAGGCGGCCGGCGAGGGAACCGCCTTCATGGGTAGAGGACATCAGCACCCGAAACTGACCAATGTGGAATTTAGCTTGGGCAATTGCCCGTTCTAAAGTGTCGATCCCAACCCGCTGGGGGTCTGCTTTCGGTTCAAACTTGAGTTCCAGACAGTGCAGCAGCAGCGCTAAGCGCAGTGTTTGACTGAGCATTTTGCCCAAGTAAGCGCTTAAAGCTGGGTTCTCTACTTCATACGCTTGCTGGTAGCGGCGTATAGATTCCCACCAGCGATGCCATCGTTCTTCAGCATGGCAGTCGAAGTGCAGCATTACGGGTGGGTTCGATGTTTCCCAGGATTGGGTGAGTGTGGCTTCATTGCTACGGGAGATGCTACGGCGGATGTCCTTCAAGGCATTGGGCAGGTTCTTGAGGTGGTCGTAAACGCCAGTCAGCATAGAATCAAGCCCAACGACTGTATTAGACCAGATGGCAAAGTTGTCGGGTGTTTTCGGGATTGCCATCAGGAAGCGGCTGGCTAAACCGTCCCCATCGTCGGGGTCGCTGCATAGAGTTTTGAATTTCTGGGTTTGAATCGCCCCAGTTAAGCTGATGGCAATGTCTTCGAGGATGACTGTGTTCTCGGAGTCTACTCGCTCGAATTCTTTGTCTAGGGGTGCGCCCCAAGCTTCTAGGAGGATTTGTCGGGTGTCGCCGCCGCCATCTTTATATTGATCCATTTTTAAGACGCGGACGAGTTCGTCAAAGACGAGGGCGCAGCCGGAGTGGGGCGCTAATTCGCTCATGCGTTTGAATGCGCCTTCTGGAGAACCGGCTTCAATCATCTCTTTGGCAGGGGGTGCTGGCATTTGAGATTCATAGACGGCGGGGTTTTGTGGACTGTTTAAGAGGGCTTCTTTCTCGGAGGGGGTTTTTTGCTTCCAGGCGTTTTCTAGCTGTTTAAGGTGCTGTTTGGCTTGTTTGTATTGGGTTCGTGCCAGTTTTTGCTGTCGTTTGATGGGTTTAAAGATGGTACGTTGGGTTTGGCTTTTGCCGCTGGATGGGGGGGCGACGTTCATTGTCCAAAATATGGGAAATTCTACCCAGTCGTCTTCTGTTGTGGCCCCACTTTTGGCGACTATGCCGATGTTGCCGCCGAGTTTTGCCCCGCAAGCGCTTAGCAGGTACATGATTAGGTAGATGGGGTCGATGCGATCTGAGTCGGCTTTGGAGAGGAGGGCGCTGGCTAGGGCTTTGGGATATATGGATGGGATGTCTAAGTGTTCGGCTCGGTAAGTGAGCAGTTTGGACAGTTCGGTGGCATCGTCGGGGGCGGTGTTTTGCCGATTGAGTGAGAGTTCGATTTCTCTGGCAATTTTTTCGATGCCGCCCTGGGGATGTCCGGTTGCGGCCCCGAGTTCGACGAGGGCGGCTAGTTGTCGGCCAGGTTCTAGGTTGCTGGTGACGATGTTATGGATTTGGGTGTATAGGTCGAATTCGGGTTCGGGTGGGGGTTGATTGTTGTTGTTGTCGCCGCCGTAACCGTTGCTGTTGTCGCCACTACCATTGCCAGAGTTTCCGGGGTAGCCGTAGCCGTTGTTGCGATCGCCATTGCCGTTGCCATTGCTATTGTTATTGCTGTTGTCAGAGTTTCCGGTGTAGCCGTTATCGCGATCGCCATTACCTTTGCCATTGCCATTGCTACTGCTGTTGCTGTTACCGTTGCTAGAGTTTCTGGTGTAGTCGCTATCGCGATCGCCATTGCCAGGAATCGAGTTTGCAGTGTAGCTGTTGTGGCGATCGCCATTACCGTTGCCATTGCTACTGCTATTGCCGTTGCTGTTGTCATTACTGTTGCCAGAGTTTCCGGCGTGGCTGCTGTTGCGATCACCAATACCGTTGCTAGAGTTTACGGTGTAGTCGTTATCGCGATCGCCATTACCGTTGCCATTGCTATTGCTACTGCTATGAATCGAGCTTTCGGCGTAGCTGTTGTGGCGATCGCCATTGCTATTGCTACTGCCAATACCGTTTTTGCGATCGCCATTGCCATTACCGCCATTACCACTGCCATGAATCGCGTTTTCAGTGTGGCTGTTGTTGCCATTGCCGTTACGATTGTAACTTTGACGGATAGGGTCGGAAACTTTGTCAAAGGTTGGCGGTAGTTGCACTCTAGCTATATTTGCTAGGGTTTTGATGGCTGTTTTGAAGTCTACGCCATCGCGGAGCATGATGTAGTCGGCCCAACTGCCTGTGGCCCGGCAGCCATAGCAGAAAAATGTGGTTTTGTCGGCTGGAACGTTGAAGGATGGGGCTTTTTCACGGATGGTGCAGAAGGGACACCAGCAGTTTTTTTCGGTTCCTTTCCAGTTTTCTAAGTCTCCGAAAAGGCTATCTGCGCTCAGTTTGGGGTAGATTTCTTGTTCGAGGATGTCTACTAAGCTTTGTCCGAACCCGTTGTGTACGATTTGGGAAGCTGGTGCATTCCCCAAGGTGTTTGTTTTGCGCTCTAGGGGTTGGCGTTGAAAGGTTTTGGTGTCTTTACAGGGGTACAAGCCGATTGATTCGGGCCCTGGTACGGTGGGGGGATATTCTGACCATACGGTGAATTCGTATTTTTTGCCGTTGGAGCCGACGGTAGGTGGCAATAGGGTGTGGCCGCCGTTTTTGGTGAGGAGTTCGCCTTCTCGGACTGTGGTGTTGGGGGTGAAGGCGAAGCCGTTGTTGGCCCCGAATTTTTCTGGTTCTGTGAGGAAGGCGACGAGGACGCGGTAGCCGCCGGAGGGTGTGAAGAATTGGGGGGCGCTTTGGAGGATGGGGTAGGTGTTAATCCAAGCGTCGATGCGGGTTTTGAGTATTTCTGGGGTTTCGCTGGCATTAAGGTCGAAGTCGATCCAGCATAGCCAATGTTGTCCGTTCCAGCCGCCGAGGGTGCTTACGCCGTCGATGCGGTGGTCGGAGTGCCAGGTGGTGATTAGTTGTTCTTGGAGTTTGGGGTCAAGTTCGTGCCACTTTTGGTAGGGCTTCCATTCTAGGGTTTTGTAGTAGTGGCGATCGTAGTAAGCAGGTTGTTTTTCGACTTTGTTGTTGAGTAAGGACTGTTGGGGGCTGATGGGGAAGGGGGGTTTGTTGAGGTGGTTTCGTACCCAGGCGATGATTTGCTGTTTGGTTTGGGGAATTTGAACGCTGGCTTCGGGGGTGTTGGCTGATGGGTTTTGAGATGCTGCTGAATTTTGTGTGAATTCTGACATGGTTGACGCTCCTGTGGTGTTTGGGAAGTGCATGAGGATGGAGCCTCTTGCGGGTTATGGGATTTACAGGAGTCGGAGTTGTTGGGTGTGATAGTTATGCTTGAGCGTGTTTGGAGGAAAGGTGTTGAGAGTTTTGGTTGACTCCCCCCAATTGGTTCCCTCCAATAGGGTGACTATTTTGCTCCTTTTGCGTTACTATTGGATTAACTAAAATGCTTTGAATTTACAGCTTGAGGAACTTGACAAGTGATTGACAAGTCTCTAGCTGAGAATGCTTACGCATTTCCGCTAATTTTGCATAACTAAAACACGGCATCAGGCAGCAGAATTGAGAGTGTGCGCGAGGGTTCAATTCACACAGCACTCCACAATCGAGTTGTCGAGATGACTCCGATCCTTTTTAACTTACTTAATGGCTATGCCCCGAATACGATTTAAGGGGCATTTTTTGTACTTAATAGCCGCGAGCGCGACCCCATAAGCAGTCCTCAAGTGGTAATTTTGTGCTCCTAATAGGCGCTACAATCGCCCCAAACTTGGTAAACCAGAAACGTTACCCAATCCGTGCAGCTTGTCTTGATAGAACTACTTAGTCTTTATCAAGAAGCTTTCGCGGGGGTCTGCGTTTCCTGCAATTCACCTTCAGTCGGTGCGGGAGTGGCATCCAACAGCCCTCTGGCAAACTGCTCGATCAGGTCACTCCGGTTAGTTCCGAGTTGTGTTGCTCGTGCATCAAGGTTTGCAACGCCTGTTGGAGTAAGGGAAATCGTAACCAGCTTTTTTATTTCATCATAAAGAGCTGGTTCTCCTTTACGGCGGTGTCCGCCCACTCCTTTTATTCTCGCCATAGATATAGCAATGTTCGCTTGGACTTCTACGATCATACCGCAGTTAAATAATTGATCGTATACAGCTCCTAATATTAATTTATGTGACAGTCAAAAGTTAAGTATTGTTAAGTGTAGCGAACTGCAAAAAGCAGAGGTCAAAACTGCAAAAAGGGGATTTTTGAAACCACATTAACTGCCAAAAGTGGGTGTCTCAAAACCACATTCAGTGCAGAAGAAACCACATTACGTGCAAATAAACTGCAAACA
>NZ_JAQMUA010000474.1:0-19372 GCF_028330895.1 Kamptonema animale CS-326
CTCCCCCGCTCCCCATCTCCTCCGCTCCCCATCTCTCCTGCAACTTGGTAAAGCTCGTAACAGCAAATAGCGACAGCTTGGGCGAGATTAAGGGAGGCATAGGTGTCGCTGGAGGGAATGCGGATCAGGCGTTGAGCATAGCTTAATTCGGCATTGGTTAATCCTTTGTCTTCTCTGCCAAAAATTAAGGCTGAGGGGCATTCTAGGAGCCAAGGCAAGGCGGATTTAGGATTTTCTAGGGTGGTTGGGAGGGAGCGATAAAGACCTGTAGTGGCGATCGCTCTTTGGCATCCCTGTAACGCTTCTGGCAAAGTTCTTACTATCTTGGCTGCTTCTAAAACATCAGCGGCGTGAACTGCCATTTTTCGGGCTTCTTCCCCTAAGCGATCGCACTGAGGATTTACTAGCACTAACTGATGTAAGCCCATATTTTTCATGGCGCGTGCGACAGAACCCACATTTAAAGGCCCTGCGGGTTCGACTAAAATTATCCGTATCCCGCCTAAAGCTGTTTCTAGCATTTGTATTTGAGGTGCGACCAAAAGGTAGTTTAGAAGACTTTAGTGGACATATTTAACATTACCGACAGACTTTGTTATGATTATTTGCATTGTCAAGGCAAAAAGTTATGCCGTATGTCACACCAAGGGAAGCAGCTAACGCTCTTGGAGTTAGCACCAAAACCCTCGCCAGATGGTCAGAAGAGGGTAAAACCCCAACCTTTAAAACCGAAGCAGAGCAAAGACATTATCATATCACCAAATATCTCAAACAAAAGTCCAATTCAACTGAGCTTGTTCGACCTTCTACCATCTTATACGCCACAGTCTCAACATCCATTCAACGAGACGACCTCCTTCGACAAACTGAGGCACTTACTACAAGTTACCCAGGCTACGAAGTCATCACAGAAATTAGATCGGGACTCAATTTTAGGCGGCGCAAACTTAACGCCATTTTGGAACGAATTATCAGGGGCGATATCCAACTGCTTGTCGTTGCCCACAAAGACTGACTCGCCAGATTTGGATTTAACCTCATCGAGTAGTTGTGCGAAAGATTTGACTGTAAAATCGTGGTTCTCTATCAACAAAAATACAGTCCAGAAACCGAACTCGTGCAAGATATCATGTCAGTCGTCCACTGTTTCTCCTCTCGGTTATACGGACTCCATAAGTACGAAAAAAAGCTCAGCGCAGACCCGGAAATACAAAAACAAAAGACGGCACTCACACAAATTGACGGCAAAACCAGCGCCGAATTCTGCGAGGAAAATCCGAGTCTATCCTGACAGTAAATTAAACCAACTTTGGCGACATTGGTTAGCGGGTTGTCGATTTGTTTATAACCGCTGCATTGAAGCATTCAAAAATGGTTTTCAAGGGAGTAATTATGACCTTGAGGCTTTGATTCTCAATAATCTACCGGAATGGTTAAAGACCGTGCCAAGACACCCCAAGGCCAATGCAGTCCAAGATGCTTACGATGCTTGGAAACAAGCAAAAGCTAACAATGGCAAAGCGAAATTCCGTAGTTGCCGTCAATCTGTATCAGCAATTAAATTCAAGAATGGAAACTTTATTAAAGGGACTTGGTTCCCTCAGTTAAGCAAAGGATGTAATTTCAAATCTTCGCAACCACTTCCACAAGTTAGTAACTATGGTACTCAATTGGTGCGAGATAGAAAACGTTGGTTTGCCGTAATCCCTGAATATATTGTTTTCACAGAATCAACCACTCAGGAGAAGGTAATCGCCCTCGATCCGGGGATACGAACATTTTTAACTGGTTACGATGGAGAGACGGTCTTAGAAATTGGCAAGGGAGACATTGAGCGAATCGTTAGATTATGCTTTCACCTTGATAAATTAATTAGCCGCGCCTATCAAAAACAAGTTAAAGCTAAATATCGCCGTTCCTTGCTTCGTGCTGCATCTCGGATTAGAATTAAGATCCGCAATCTAGTAGATGAATTGCACCACCAAGTTGCGAGTTATTTAGCCAGCAATTACAAGGCAATATTTATTCCCTCTTTTGAAACATCAGAAATGGTGTTAAAATCAAAAAGGCGAATAAATACCAAGTCGGTGCGTTCGCTGTTAACTTGGAGTCACTATCGTTTTCGGCAATCATTAATATCGATGGCTGGAAAGAACAGTGTAATCGTAGTAAAAATGAACGAAGCTTATACCTCTAAAACTTGCGGTAAATGCGGTCACGTTCATGCCAAGTTAGGTGGCAATAAAGTCTTTAATTGTCCCGAATGTGGCTATGTTGCCGACAGGGATGCTAACGGTGCTTTCAATATTATGTTGAAAGCTTTGGCGGGTACGCCCTTCACTTTCACAAGTGATGCTATCGAGGTATTCTCAGATGTCAGAGTTATCCAAGATATCTGAAATGTATCGCGTAAATGTACCACTATGGCACGAGTGCGATCTAAATCTGAGTTGCCAACAAAAATTTGCCTAGTTTGCGATAGCGCAGCGCGGCGTACTCGCCATCGCCCTTTTAGTTGGCGCAAAAAATGGGCCGATTGCTGGGATGATGTTAAATACTGCTCTGAACGTTGTCGCCGCCGCCGTTCTCAAGCTCAGAGTTAGAGGGGGGAACTGCCAAGGCTAAGAAGACGCAGAGGGAAGAAATATTGAGGTTTAAATAATGGTCTCTGGACGGGTAGAACCTAAGTTGGTAATTCATGGTGGTGCTGGTAGTTCTCTGAAAGGTAAGGGGGGACTGGAGGCGGTTAGGAAGTCGCTTTATCAGGTTTTGGACGTAGTTTATCCGCTATTGAAGGATGGCGCTAGTGCTGTGGAAGCGGTAGCGCGGGGTTGTCAACTTTTGGAGGATGACCCGCGATTTAATGCGGGTACGGGTTCGGTGTTGCAATCTGATGGACAAATTCGGATGAGTGCTTCGCTAATGGATGGTTTTACTCAGAGTTTTAGCGGCGTAATTAATGTTTCTCGCGTGCAACATCCGATTGAATTAGCGAAGTTTTTGCAGGGTTCAGACGATCGCGTGTTGTCTGATTTTGGAGCCTTGGAGTTACTGCGGGAGTTGCAATTGCCAATTTATGACCCGATTACTGATTTGCGGTTGCAGGAGTGGATGCAGGAACGCCAGGGAAATTTTAACAAGGATATGGCGACTGTAGTGGCGGAACCCGCTGGTACTGGTACGATCGGCGTGGTGGCCTTGGATGTTGAGGGACGTTTGGCGGCGGGTACTTCTACTGGTGGTAAGGGTTTTGAGCGGATTGGTCGCGTGAGCGATTCTGCAATGCCTGCGGGGAATTATGCTACTGGCAGTGCGGCCGTTAGCTGTACGGGGATTGGGGAGCACATTATGGATGAGTGTTTGGCTCCGCGTATTGTAATTCGGGTGACGGATGGTTTTACTTTGAAGGCGGCTTTTGAGCGTTCTTTTGCCGAGGCCCACGAACATCAGCGCGATTTTGGTGCGATCGCTATTGATGCTAGTGGTGCGATCGCTTGTGGTAAAACCAGTGAAGTTTTATTAGCTGCTTTTCATAATGGTATGGAAATGGGCGATACTTTGGAATTAAATCAGGGAACTTTGATTTTTATTGCTTAAAAAGGCGACGGTTTAACCAGGGCGATCGCGACAAAAACACAGCAAGTAAGTTTTTTCTGCTGTTTAACTTTTAATTCACTGCGATCGCCATCAACAGCTTCACCCGGAAAGCGATCGCCAGATTTCGTTCCCTTTGGTCTTCCCTAATTATCCCCTCCTGCGCTCTCCCTCTCCCTGGCATCCGGAATCAGTACCGATTTGTAGAAGAAGTTACAGAGATACCTCGCAACAAGAGAGGATAACAATCATGGTACTGAAACCTGTGACCTACTTCGGCGCTCCTGAAAACACTACTGTTGAAATATCACAAGAAAGCTTTCGCTCTATTCTCGGACAAATAGAAGCTGAACTCCACTGTAGCGAAATCTATAGCCGTGCTTTAGCAAGTTTGCAAACAATGTTAGGCGAAGCAGCTTCCTCTGCGGAGATCCTGATCAAGGCCGTTAGCCGCGAAGCTTTGCGACTCGCATTCCAACGAGTACCAAAACAAAATCAAGCTCAAAAGCAAATTCTTGAGGCGAGAAATCCAGCTACAAACGTCTCTAATACAGCTATTGGGGAAATCACCACCACCCCTAATCGTTCCCGCGTCTCAGATCGGCCTGCTCCGCCGCCACCGCTGGTACCAGTATCTATTATGTATCAGCGTCAAACTTTAGAAGATACTTCAACTACCGCAATTGCTAAACCTGATTCTGGCAACTCTGATACAGATATTGATACTTCCGATGGCGACAATCAACCTCCCCAAGAGGAGTTTAAAGAAGTTGTGCATCCTCCGATAATGGGGATAGCTGCACCCGCTCCTGCTGATAGTAAATTTTCCCTAATAACGCCCGGTTTTCCTAGAAAAAAAAGGCTTTCTAAGACTGAAAAAGCGGCTTTAGCTGTCCAAGAAAGAGAAGATCGATTGCGAGAGCTAGGCGTAGAATTGCGGAAAGCTAGACAAGTGCGATCGCTCTCTCTCCAGCAACTTCATAGTCAAACTTTAGTGCCTGTGCATCACTTGGAATCGCTAGAAAAAGGTCAGATAGAAAAATTACCGGAAGATATTTATATTCGAGGCTTTATTCGCCGCCTCGGAAATGCTTTAGGACTTGATGGTAATGCTATGGCTAATTCTTTACCTGTACCCGATGCTAGCAAAACTATGTTGCCTTCTTGGTCTTTGCCAGAAACGGAGATGGTAGGATTTGATTTACGCCCAGTTCATTTATACGTCGGCTATACTGCTTTAATGGCCGGGGCTGTGGGTGGTATTGCTTGGTTATCTCAGCAATCTATACCAGGGGCGACTGCGGTTCCGAATAAGCCTATTCCTTCACCTGCTTCTGTTTCACCTGCCCAAAAGCGTCAAGCTCCAACGCCGAAACCAGGGATTAAAAAGTCGAGTCACGGAGGTATTATTGTGGGGTCTGATATGGCTCCGCCGGAAATGATTTTGGCTTAGAAGGCTGCAATTTGAACGTGGATAGGACTTATACCAAATCCAGCTTAAATACCCTGTGGATCTCTGAGTTTACAAAGGCCGATTTCGCTTGTTTACTAACGGTTCAAGTGCCGAGTAATAAAGGAAGTAGCTAATACCCAAAGTAGAAGTTATAGGACTTACGCATAGAGTCCCAGAAACCGGGTTTTTGAGAGAATCTGTGGGTGAAAACGAAGTATTTGCGTAAAAAACCCGGTTTCTTTGGTTGGGTGAGTAAGTCCTAGTATATTTTTGCGTGTTCAATTGGATAGGTACTTCTTTTAATTGGCGATTAGTAGTTAGCAATTAAGTAAATCTTCTTCCTTATTCCTTCTACTTAGCAACTGCTAAGTACCTGGACATAAATAAACAGTGCCATTGCGAGGGTTGCGAAACCACCTCAAGTCATTGCGATTGCTTCGCTTCGCTCGCAATGACATACTTACTTTTATTTATGCCCGACTACTTATATCATTTCAATTTCTATCCTTTGACACCTGCGGCTACATCTGTGGGTACAATATACTTTTGTAGGATTAGAAATAAAGCAATCGCTGGGGCGATAGAAATGATAGAACCAGCAGCTATTAAACGCCAATTTAGGGAAAAAGTACCTGCTAAAGTGGCTACGCCTAAAGGTAAGGTGTAATATTCGGGTTTATCTAAAACTAGCAATGGCCAAAGAAAATCGCTCCAAGAACCAATAAAAACAAAAATGGCTAAAGTGACTAAAGCTGGTTTAATTGATGGGATCATAACGTGCCACCAAATCCCTAATTCCGAACAGCCATCAATGCGGGCAGCTTCTTCTAATTCTTTGGGAACTGCTAGAAAGGCTTGCCTTAATAAAAATATCCCAAAAGCTGAGGCGATACCTGGTAAAATAACTCCCAAATAACTATTTTTTAACCCCAAGTTTACGGTTAAAATATAGAGGGGAATCATTACAATTTGGAAAGGGATCATAATTGTAGTAACAACCCCAGTAAAAATTAGGTCGCGTCCCCGAAAATCTAATCTGGCTAAGGGATAAGCTGCTAAGGAACAAAATAGAAGATTGAGGCTAACTGTGAGTGCGGCAACGAGGGTACTGTTGAAAAGGTAAGTGCCAAAGGGGTTAGTTTGCCAAACGGTGACAAAATTTTGTAGTGTTGGTTTCTGTGGCAAAAGTTGCGGGGGAAACTGAAAAATGTTTTCTGTGGGAGATTTGAAAGCCGTACTCAGCAGCCAAAGTAAGGGAAAGAGCACGATCAGGGCGATCGCACTTAGCAAAATATAAGTCCAAACCGTTCTCTGGCGAGAAGTGTGGGAACTTGGGGAGAGAGAATTGGTTTTTTTAGTTTTGATATTGCTCATAAGTGGTGTAAAATAATAAATCCTTGCTTCGAGAGAAGCCTTGCTGTCCATAAGGAGACTATTAGCATGAAGCCATTTATTTACGAGACAATGTATATTCTGCGCCCGGATCTGGGAGAAGAACTCACAGAAGCAGCGATCGCGAAGTATCAAACTATTTTGCGCGATCAAGGGGCTCAGAATCTAGAAACTCAGCATCGCGGTAAACGTCGCCTCGCCTACGAAATCCAAAAGCAACGCGATGGGATCTACATTCAGATGAACTATACCGCTCCTGGTGCTGCGATCGCAGTTTTAGAACGTGCCATGCGTCTGAGCGAAGATGTGATTCGCTACCTTACTATTAAGCAGGATGCACCGACTGTTGTCGAGGAAGAAGTTGCTGTGGAAGCGGCGGAAGAAGCCGCTTAAGGGATTTTGGAGTCGCGATCGCCATTCTCTTTAACCCGTCGGGGGTTTTAACCCCCGTCTCATAGAAAGAAAGAAATTGGCGGTTGAAACCGCTTCTACACAAACAAAGTCCGCCTGCGCGGACTGAAAAATATAAAGGGGTATTTAAGCCGGATTTAGTATCCTAGCCTTTTTCAAGGGCCGACCCTAAATTTATAAATACAAAGTCAAATCCAAACTCAAAAGTTAAAACTTGCCTGAGTGGTAGTAGAGAGACTATTTTTAAATAGACATATCTAAAAATATGGGAGCTAATGGTCATGGTCAGCCAAGCTAAAGTTCAAACGTCACAAGAGCTACAAGCGGAAATATCTCGCCTGAATGAAGAGTTGCAAATGCGCGACCAATTGGTTCAGCAGTTGTCTCAAGAACTTTTCCGGCTGGTAAAGGGAAATACTGGGTTTACACCGGTTCCAGAGGCTTCTGAGCGCCAGCAAGCTCAAATGCAGTCTCTAAGGGAACAACTGCAAGATGTTGAGCAACAGGTAGGTTTTTATCAAGAGCAAATTGCTGAGCGCGATGCTGAGGTTTACCAATTGCGCCAATCCGTGCAAGAGTTGACCGATCGCTCAATGATGCTGGAACAAGTAGTACAGGAGTTACCTGGGGTTTACCGCCAAAAGTTTGCTGAGCGTATTGGCCCGGTGAAAGAAAAGGTGGAAATGCTACAACGGGAAAATCGCCAATTGCACGCTGAATTGCAGAGTGTAAGTTACCGTCTGGCTGTGAGAAACCGCCGCGCTAAGGGTTTGGATTTACCGACGATCGGAGGTTCTGACGATTCTGGCATGATTCAGATGCCGACTTTTGGAAATGCCTAAAGTTTTGATTGTGGTGGCTGCGGATTTTGAGCCGGCTTCCCCGACGGCGCAAATGGTGGAGGCTTTTCAGGTAGCGATCGCAAAGAGCTCTCCGCCAACTGTTGCTGAGGTGTGTTTAATTTCGGATTTAGACTTGCCTGCGATCGCACCTGGTGAGGCTGTTATCTGTCCTTTAACCCTCGATATACCGGATACATTGGTATTCCCTGGCAAGATGGTCTATCGAGCTTGTAGGGATGTGTCAGCGATGCGCGATCGCGTCGAGCAACAGTTAGGCGTGCGATCAGGAGTTGGTAATTTTTGGCTACCTGTTGTGTTAACTATTAAAGGCCCTCTCTACGGTGAGGTGATTGGTTTAGAGGCGGATAAATTATCGGCTGGGCTAAATTACTCCATGCCTATACACCTGTCAGATGTTTGGCGACAGCAACTTTACGAGTTGGCATTTCGGTTGTTAAAGTCTCTTTCGGCAACTCCAGCAACTTACCTGATGCAGTTCGGGTTTGGAGACAAAGAGATTTATTTTGATAGACTATGGCCGTTTCCGGCGGCACCTGCGATCGCCTCTCTAGGCATTCAAGTCCCCGATTTATTTGCCTGTCACTGTTACTGCTTGACAAATATACCTATTTACGACCTGCAAATTACCTCTGCCGTTGCGTGTCAAACTGCTACGGTATAATAACCGCCAAGATCGTATTAATTCTATTCCCTTCTTCCCCTAGTCCCTAGCCCCTAGCCCCTAGCCCCTAGCCCCTCTACATTAGGCAATTAGCAACTCAGCTTGAGGTGAAGAAATATCATCGAAAGAGTCAAAAATTTCAAAAGCTTGGTCGAGTTGAGTAATATCAAAAATTAACCTAGCTGTAGCTGGGAGATTGCAGATAACGAGGCGACACCCTTGCTTACGGGCTAGTTTCAGCCCCCTAACTAAGGCACACAAACCCGAACTATCGATAAAATCTACATGAGTCATATCAATCACCCAGAGTTGATAACGTTCAGGTACAATAGCCGTCAACTGTTGGTATAGGAAATTACCTTCTTGGAAATTGAGACGAGTTTGAGGCTGAAGCAGGATGTGTTGTGCGAATTCTTGAAAGGCCATAGGTGTCACCCAGTAATTCTTAAGTGATTAGTGATTAAGTAAAACTTGCTGTTCTGCTAACAGACAGAATAATGTTAAGAAAAGTTTCAGAATTTTAGGGTTTCCATCATTCTTTACCCCCGATACCCAAAATGGGCGGGGCTTACGCGCTGCCTGAAAAGTAGATGCGAGAACAGAACCCTGAGTCTAGTAGAATGAAGCCGCAACAATTCTTTACTATTTTTAGCGTGGCTCACAATTCTACTGTCCGCTTTGCCACAGATCACAAGAAGTATGTGTTTGATGTCACAAGTTAAGATTGCAGAATTGCCTGAATCAAGCCAAGATAAGAAATATCAAGCTTTGCAAAAATTTACGATGGGCACTGTCGGATGTCTTTTGAGTTTATATCTTTGGAAATTATTCAGAAATTTGCACATGAGTACGGCTACTGGGCAGTATTTCTGGGGATTTTGCTAGAAAATTTGGGATTTCCCCTTCCTGGGGAAACAATTACGATCGCTGGGGGGTTTCTAGCTGGTAGCGGAGAACTAAATTACTGGTATGTGTTGGGGAGTGCGATCGCCGGTGCTACCTTGGGCGGAAACTTTGGCTATTTGATTGGCAGATATGGCGGTTGGCCATTGTTGCTAAAGCTAGGTAAATTTTTCCGCTTTCGGGAAGAGCAACTGTTTGATTTGAAAGAACAGTTTAGTCAAAATGCAGCCAAAGCTGTATTTTTTGGTCGGTTTATTGCCTTGCTGCGAATTTTTGCTAGCCCTTTAGCAGGAATTGCTGAAATGCCTTTTTGGAAATTTTCACTATACAATCTTGTCGGTGCTGCAAGTTGGGCATCTGTGATGGTAACTTTAGCATTTTTCTTAGGACAAGTTGTCTCTTTAGAAAAATTAGTTGCTTGGGCGGCTCAATTTGCTGTACTTGCTTTAGGCTTAGTTGTTGCTTGGATTGCAATTCCTATCTGGTTGGAGTCAAGGAATCTGAAGAATACTAAGTAAGATTGGTAATTGGTAATTGGTAATTGCTAAATTGTAAGGTGGGCATTGCCGCGAACAGCTTGTAATAAATAGCTATAAATTATCGTCGGCAATGCCCACCCTACGTTTAATTATAAAGTTATAATGTAAGTTGGGTACAGCCAAATGTAACCCAACTCTCTCAATTAAATTTGTTATGAGTTTAGGAGATTAGGGTAACATGACAACAGCAGCCGAAATTCGCGAAAGTACAAGTGAAAGTGAAGAAAAGCGTTATTACTCTCCTGAAGAGTATTTGGAACTAGAAACGGCAGCCGACTATAAAAGTGAATATCAGGATGGTAAAATAATTCCTATGACAGGCGGAACACCAAATCACAATCAAATAGCAGGCAATTTATATGCCGCCATGAATTTTGCTTTTAAAGGGCAATCATATCGAGCATTCATCAACGATCTGCGTTTATGGATACCGCTGAAACGTCTTTACACTTATCCTGATGTGATGGTGGTTGATGGTCAATTAGAACTTGCAGAAGGTAGGAAAGATACAATTACAAATCCGGTGATGATTGCTGAAGTTTTATCGAAATCTACGGAAGATTATGACAGAGGTGGGAAGTTTAAACTTTATCGTTCTATTCCTACCTTGAAAGAGTATATTCTTATTGCTCAATATGAGATGCACGTTGAGCAATTTTCAAAGATGGATGATAATAAATGGGTGTTGTCTGAGTATGACGATGAAAATGCGTTGTTGGCATTAAGTTCTGTACTATTTCAGGTTTCGTTAGGGGATATTTACGATCGCGTGGAGTTTGAGTCTGAGGAGTGAGGGGGAAGGTCACATCTGGGTTAGCCTTGAGAAATTTATCTAACTTGTCCAGAATTAGGCGTTCTGTGTGTACTACCAAATAATTTAATTTCAAGACTCCTTAGTAGCTTATCAGCTTACCAATTACCAGTTAACAGTTAACAGTTAACAATTACCACTCAGGATCGGAAGCAATCAGCGCCGTTGCGGCCTCACTCGGAAGCGGCCTAGCGAAGAAATAACCTTGACCGTATTCACAGCCAAGCGATCGCAACTGAGCCAACTGTTCAGCCGTTTCCACCCCCTCAGCAATCACATCCATCCCCAAAGCGTGAGCCAGCATCACAATAGTCCGCACTATAGCCGTATTTTCTCCCCCGCGCTTCGGATTAGCGATTTTTTCCACCACCCCCTCTGAGCAAACTTCCATGCGGCCCACAAAAGACTTATCCACCTTCAGAGTATCAGTAGGAAAGCGGCTCAAATAACTCAAAGAGGAATATCCCGTCCCAAAATCATCAATTCCCAACTTGACATTTAACGCTTTCATCTGATTAAGAACTGCGATCGCAGATTCCACCTCATCCATCACCACACTTTCCGTAATCTCCAACTTCAAACACTCAGGTTCAATACCCGTCCGTTGCAGGATTTCCTCAATTTGTTTCACCAAATCCGGCTGTGAAAACTGCTTAGCAGACAAATTCACACTCATCGTTAAAGGAGGATCGAACTGAAATTGCTTTTGCCACAAACGTAACTGGCGCATAGCTTCCTCCAACACCCACTGACCTATAGGCAAAATTAAACCCGTTTCCTCCGCCACCGGAATAAACTTCAGAGGCGACACCAAACCCCGTCCAGGGTGTTGCCAGCGAATCAGCGCTTCAAAACCGATGATCTTTCCCGTAGCTAAATGTACAAAAGGCTGGTAGTGCAGTAAAAACTCTTGACGCTTGACAGCCATTCGTAAATCCGTCTCTAACTGCAATCGTTCCACTGCGGTTGCGTGCATCGCCGCATTAAACACCTGATAGCGCCCCATTCCCAAAGCTTTAGCGCGGTACATTGCCGTGTGAGCATCCCGCAATAAATGCTCCGGTCGTTCGTCTTCTTGCCCTGTTTGCGTCTCTCCTTGGGAACCCCCCACAGCAATACCAATACTCACCGTCATTAATATTTCTTGTCCGCTCAAATTAAAAGGTATAATTAGTGCTTGGTGAATCCGTTCTGCGACGCTGGTAGCAGTAGCAACATCCTTAATATTTTCAATTAGAATCGCAAAATCTCCCCCTCCCACTCGTGCCACAAGGTCACTAATTCGCACGCAACACTTCAATCTTTCCACCAAAGCAATTAGCAAGCTGTCCCCCGCGACATGACCGAGAGAATCGTTAATTACCTTAAAGCGATCTAAGTCTAGAAAAAATACTGCAAAAAAATCATACTGGCTATGTTTGGCCTTTTTGGCAGCGCGAGCAACCCGCTCAATAAACAAAGCTCGGTTAGGCAGTCCCGTCAGGGAATCGTGAAAGGCATTGTATAGCTGTTTGTAGGCAGTCACACAGGCAGTTGTTACTACCAATGCCAATATTGGCTCTACAGGTGGCACCCACCCTGCCTCTGTAAATAACGCAAGGGTAATCGCCAGTAAAGTTCCTAGTGCTATTACTAGAACCACCCCCAATTTGGCAGGGTGTTGAATTCGTAAAGCTAGGATTCCGCCGACAATTGCCCATCCTGCTGTCCACAAAAATTCTGTCCACTCTGGCCAGAACCAAAACAGGGGTTCACCGTCCAAAACCGCACTCAAAATTTGACTTACCATTTGGGCGTGAAGCAGCACTCCAGGCATTTTGGCGTTTTGTTTCTCAATGGGGCTGTAGGGGGTGAGAAATACATCTCTACTGCTGGGGGCAGTAGTGCCGATGAGTACAATTTTGCCTTTTACCCAGTTGGGGTCAAAATCTCCTTTTAATACTTGCCTAAAGCTGATTTGTCGCGCTACTTTGCGAGGAGAACGGTAATTGATCAAAATTTGGTAGCCTTTGGCATCCAGGTTGGTATAACCTCCAGCATTGGGTTCTAATGGTACAAACTTGGCTTTGCCCCAGTAAATATGGTTGGAATTAGTAGTGCTATTTTTGGGTTCAACTATATCCTTGAGGTAAAAAAATGCCAGCCGGAAAGAAAAGGAGTATAGGGGTGGGCTACCTGATTTTGATAGAAAAACTAAGTTGCGGCGGACTACTCCATCTAGGTCAAGTACCAAGTCGTTAAAGCCGATCCGATCTGGTGGTACTCCTGGGGGCGGTGGGACTCCGACGCTTTCAGAGTCGTTAAATTTTGAGATGACGATCGCGTTGGGGGCTTGGAGTTGAGTTAGGAGTTCTTTATGTCCTGGTTCTTGAGGTACATCGCGATAGATGTCCAAGCCAATTACTTTGGGCTGCTGTCGTTGTAGTTGTGCTATTGCTTGGGCGATCCGCCGATCGGAAAGGGGGACTCTGCCTAGTGCTTGGATATCTTCTTCTGTGATACTCACTACTAGCAGTCGCGGATCGGGGCCGCGATCGCCCATTAAGCGCAGACCTCGGTCAAAAGTCGCCATTTCCAGCTCTTGAAGCCCTCCGAGTTGGCGAATTAATAGTAGCAGCAAGCTAACGGTTATGCTAATTAGTATGGCGGGAAAGAGCTTCAGCCTCGTACCGTTGGAGAAAACGCTGAAGTGAGCTGCTAAGGAGAGTACAGAGCGAAGATTTCGATAGAATTTAGGAGTCACGGAGGAAATAGCTGGATGCGAATTAGCCTGAACGAGGATGTTGTAAATTAGTTGAGCCTAATCCTAATTATTGATTAAGTGTATTCGCTCTTGCTCTGGGCCCCAACTTTCAACTCGTGCCGATGGGCGGATTTTAAGTTTCAGGCGGGAAGATGTTTTAGAGACTTTCTTCTGTAACATCTCAAAAAAGAAATGGTATCAGTTTAAAATGCCTTTGTCGAGTGTAAGGAGATTGGGGAAATTATGGCGAGTCAACTTCCGATTCCGGTGATTGTTAACGGTGCTGCTGGCAAGATGGGCCGTGAGGTGGTGAAGGCGGTAGCAACAGTTGCAGATATGACGCTGTTTGGTGCTGTAGAACGCTCTTCTGAGTTTATTAACGTGGATGCGGGGGAACTAGCGGGATGCGGTGCATTGGAGGTTCCTCTGACGGATGATTTGCAAGGGATGCTAGCCTTAGCGGGCCAAGAAAAGCAGTTAGGGGTGATGGTGGATTTTACTCACCCAAATTCAGTTTATGAGAATGTGCGCTCTGCGATCGCCTACGGTATCCGTCCCGTCGTTGGTACTACGGGTCTGAGTCCCGAACAAATTCAAGATTTAGCTGAGTTTGCGGATAAAGCTAGCATCGGTTGTTTAATTATCCCTAATTTTTCGATCGGTATGGTTTTGCTTCAGCAGGCAGCGCTGTCAGCATCCCAATATTTCGATCATGTAGAAATTATCGAACTTCATCACAACCAAAAGGCAGACGCACCCAGCGGTACGGCAATTCAAACTGCTCAAATGTTAGCAGAAATGGGGAAAAGTTTTAATCCACCATTGGTAGAGGAAACTGAGAAGTTACCAGCTGCAAGGGGAAGTTTAGCGGATGAGGGAATTCGCATTCACAGCATTCGCTTACCTGGTTTAATTGCCCACCAAGAAGTAATTTTTGGCGGCCCTGGTCAAGTTTATACTTTGCGTCACGATACGAGCGATCGCGCTTGCTATATGCCCGGTGTCCTCTTAGCCATCCGTAAAGTTCTGGAACTCAAATCTTTGGTTTATGGTTTAGAAAAAATATTGTAAACTGGTTAACAGTTAACAGTTAACAGTTAACTGTTAACCAATAACAAAAAAATTATGCTAGTTCCATTAACTCGACAAACCTTTGAAGAACTGATTCCCGCCGTTGCTACCGCTGCTCAATACAAATATGCTTGGGGTAAACCCTCAGATTTTTTGAAGCGGCTATTAATTTCTGTAGTCAGCGTACTTTTCATGCTATTAGTATATAAATTAGCGTGGGAAGATGGCGGGGCAGTAGTTTTAATTTTTGGACTTATTGCGGGTCTTTACTGGCTTTGGGGCCCGGTTTTATCGGCAAGTTTGCGAAATCTACAATGCCGGAAATATAAATATTGTGGTTTCTGGCAAGGACGAGTTTTAGATGTTTATATCACAGAAGAAGTCAGCAGTCAAGAAGAAACTGTTAACAGCAAAGGACAGCTTGTGATTGTAGACAATTTAGAGCGGATGATTAATGTAGAAGTAGGAGATAAGACGGAATTTACTACAAAAATTAAAACACTTATTAACCGCACTCACCAGGAGATTGCACCGGGTCAAGTGGCTTTGATGTTGGTAATGTCAAATGAAGAAGATTTGAGCCGTATTTCTAAGGTTTCAGATATTTACATTCCCAGTCGAAATATCTGGGTGAGCGATTATCCTTACTTACGGCGGGATGTGTTTGTAGAAGTCAGTCGTCAGTTGAAAAAAAGGAAGGATCAAAGAGGGCGAGATGAGAGTGAAGAAAGGGGAGGGGAGAGAATGCGATCGCGCCTTGATTATTGATGTGGAAGCGATGCCTACGGCTGGCTTCGCCTACGCGCTTTTTCTTAACTTATTCAGCAAGCGCTATTATATTGATGATAAGCAAAAGCAGGTGGTTGTAACTATTATTGCTCATCGCAGGGAAGTTTATTAGTGAGATCGCGCTTCGGTGAGGGAAGGGCGATCGCTTTTCCTGCAATTAATAGACAAAATGTTACCTCAAATCTAAAAATATCTACCGAGTGCTATTTACGATAGTCCCCTGTTTTGTCGCGATCGCACTCCATCGAACTCAGATTAAATCACTGAAATCCTTAATGTGATTGCATTTTTCTCTTTCCTTCTTCTTTCTTACTTAGATTTTTAGCCTTCCTCAGCAATTTCTTCGGCTTTCTTTGATCCCAGATATTTTAAACCTTTGACATCTCTTGTAAAGTTATCATATTTCTCAATCCTTTCTGTTAGATTCGTCTCAAGTTTGTAATCGGTTCGGATACCTTCAACCCCAGAAATGTTGAATCTTGATACAAAACTTTACATATCTAGATAGAGTAAGACTAACCAGGTAAAAATTTCAACAAAACATGAACTCCTCAAACCAATGAACAAAACTAATTTTCTGACACATACAAGCTTGAAGATAGCGAATTTTATCTAATAGTTTATTGCCCCATTGTGGGGGAATAGATATCAGTTGTAAAATTAGATAAGCAATTAAGCTAGCATAAAGTTGTATGGTAATACAATTCACACTTTTACTAATCAATCTATCAAGTTTTAAGTGCATCTTTAAAAACTTCCAGAACAATTCTACTCCCCACCTTAAGCGATATATATCCCTAATTTCATCATCCGAAACTGCTGCGTCTCCATCATCCGGTAAATTAGTGACTAAGCGAAACTCACTTTTGGTCTCTACATCACAAAAATTTACCATTCTATAAGCTTGAGCATCGGTTGATGAACCAATTTTTGTCAACCGACTCTCTGACTGAAATTCTAACTTCCAATTGTTTTTAATCCACAATACAAAATATTTGTTATCTTGGACTAATTCTTGAATAAATTTTAGTCCGGCAAATCCTAATTCCATTACTCCCACAGCATTTGCGGGTAGCTTAGACATCACTTTGAACCGAAATTATAATCATGATCATGCCCAAAGTTAATGAGATGATCGTCGGGACTCCCTGTCGCTAAATTGAGAGCACTAAAAAGTTTAACTTGATGATGACCGAACACCCATAATAATTTACTTGTTAATGTAATAATTGTTGAATCAATTGGACAAATGGCGTATTTATTATGCAACTTTTTGTGAGCTTCTTTTGGGACTAATTGATTCAATTGCTCGTAAATCTTTCGGAATGGTTCTTGACTTCGATGAGTGTTAGCTTTAGAAAAGGTTGAAATATCAACATCAAATCCTGTAGGGTTTATTCGTTTAAACAAATCACGCATACTCGTTAAGCTATTATCCAATGTATAAGCTAACCAACACTCGACAAAAAGGCGGCTATTCAAAACTGGATAATCATTTTTCGGTAGCTTTTTGAGGATATCTTTGACAATCTTGGGAAATCGCCCTTATAATATCCTTATTATTGGGAAGCCAAAAACCATGTCACTCACACAAACCCAAGTAACCTATACTGAAGCTCAGGCGAATTTGGATGAACTCTGCGAACAAGTCATAAGCGATCGCGATGCCATCATCATCACCCGCAAAGACGGCGAAAATGTAGCGTTAATTGCCGCTGACGAATTGGCAAGCTTAATAGAGACAGTATATCTGCTGCGATCGCCCAAAAATGCCGATCGCTTGTTAAGCGCTCTGGAACAGGCAAAAGCTAAAACTGTCAAACCTCAGACTCTCAGAGAATTACGGCAGGAGTTGGAACTTGGCGAAGAAGCGTAAACAACAGCCAGAAGAAACGCCTGAACCGGAGGAAACCTCTGTTCGTGATGCAGTTTTTCAGCCTAAATTCCTAGAAGACCTTGCCTATTGGGTGGAAGTCGATCGCAAAGTTGCCCTCCGACTTTTAAAATTGGTAGAGGCGATCGTGCGCGATCCTTTCACAGGTGTCGGCAAACCAGAACCCCTAAAATATTTGGCTGCGGGTACGTGGTCGCGAAGGCTTACCCAAGAACATAGAATAATCTACTTAGTCAGCGAGAATCGGATTGATTTTCTCCAAGCTCGCTATCACTACGAAGATTAGGAATTTAGGCTATTGCTTTAAACCCGTCACAACCCTAACCCAAACTATTCCCCTCTTGACCATAGGCCTGCCAAGCCAAATCCACCAACCCATTAACGATCGCGACAGCCACCACCGCAGATCCCTTACGTCCCTCAATCCGAATATGAGGAATCATTGAATCATGCAGCCTTGACTTAGCCACATCTACCCCCACAAACCCCGAAGGCGTACCAATCACCAAAGCAGGCCGAATCTCTTCAGACTCAATTAAATCTACCAACGCCGACAGCGCCGTTTGAGCCTGACCCACCACAAAAATACCCTCTGGATACCGCCGGGCCAAAGTTTCAATGCCCCAAGCAGCACGGGTTTTTTCCTTCTGAGGCCGAGTTAAAGCCTCCATCGAACAATATACCGGATTGGCAAAAGTGCTCTGGATCTGGGGCGTAATCCCCACCTGCACCATTGGCACATCTACAACAATAGTAGTCCGCGCCGCTAATGCCGCCGCCCCCGCCTGTAAAGCGTGGTCAGAAAAACGGATCAGAGACTTGTATTCAAAGTCAGCAGTAGTGTAAATCACGCGGCGGACAATTTCGTACTCCGCCGGCGACAAGACATGATCGCCAATTTCGCGATCGATTATTCCCAGACTTTGGGCATCGGTTACGTGCCATTCCATTTGAATAGCGATCGCCTCTCAGATTTCAGCTATTGTTGTTGGTTAACTGTTAAGTGTTAACTGTTAACTGTTAACCGTTAGCTTATCAGCTTTTGGCGATCGACAACTGATTACCTTTCAGAAGCCGAAGACTGATTCAAGACTGGAGTTAAAAAAGCCGCCAGAGCTCCAATGAGGAAACCAGCTACATTCCGCAGCAGGGGTAGCCAATCGGAGGTACGGGATACTACTGGGCCAATGCCGAAAGCGATAAACAAAATGCCCCACAACGGAGAGAAAATCAGCGCCCACTGCCAAGCTACAATTTGTCCGGGTTTGGGGGGATGTGCCGCAAACCCGCAGATTATGCCGCCGAGTACGGAAGTAATTAGAGTCAAAATCCATTGTTCTCGTGGCAAACCGGGAACCACGCGGCAACCACCTTGGCGCAAACAAAGTTTAATTGATTCTAAGGATTCGAGGATAGATTGGTCTTCGCCGTTGTCTCGGATAAAAAATTGATTGCCGAAGCGAGTTTGCAACTCCACCCAAAAGGTGCGCGGTAGCAAGGGGTAAAGGTCGTCCCCTACATTAAAATTAAGCAGGTTGCCCCCCCGCTGATCTGCAACTAGCAAGACACTTTTGTTATCAAGTCCCCAATAATCTTTCACTGCTAAACCAGGTGTGCGGTCATATTGAGTCAAAACTCGCAGTTTCCAACCCGTTTCAGCTTCAAACTGCTCTAAATCTTTAGCTAGCGTCTGTTCTTGAATGTCGGTCAGGGCTTTGGCTAAATCAATGATCGGTGTCTGAGTCTCAGGCAGCAAATTGGGGTTATTGTAGGCCCAGGCTGCCGGGGCGATCGCCCAAACTGAGATAACTAGGAAGAACGCAGCAATCGATGCTAAAAATCTTTGCGGTAAAAGCTGTTGCATAGCAGATTTTGGTGTATTTGTCAAGGATTTAGGTAAATTGGTTGTCTTAACCAAGCGATCGCAGAAAACTAATATTTCTTTACATTTGTTTACTTTACTAGAAAGCGTTGAGGAATAGAAGGGATTTCTGATAACTTTTAAGGTGGACTCACGTAACGCTGCCATCTTGGCGGTAAAAAAACCGCGCTTGTTGGCGGCGTTACGGTACAAGCCGACGTAAGTTCTAATTTTGCAGGTGCGCGACATTGGTGACAAGTTAAGGCTCAAAGCCAGTTGTCAAGGGGATTTTCGGCAGTGGCTCAAAGAAAAATGGTTCTCCACGTAGGGTGGCATCCGGAAAGGGAGCGATAATCAATTTTAACTTGGGTTTTCGTTGAGCTTTAA
>NZ_JAQMUA010000475.1:0-1652 GCF_028330895.1 Kamptonema animale CS-326
CCTCCGAGGATTAAAAGTTAAAAATTAAAAATTAAAAATTAAATCCCACAATTTTTAATTTTGCATTTTTAATTTTTAATTGATTAAGCTTCTCCCCATCTCCCCCGCTCCCCATCACCCCCCAGGTGAATTAGCGGCCGCCGGGAAAGCAGCAGGTTTTACCTTAAGTTTCTGAACCTTACCTTCTCGATTCACTTCTACTTGTAGCTCTTGACCAATAGTGCTGGCTTCTACGCGCTCTTGGACTTCACCAGGAGTATTAACTGCAACGCCATCAATTTTTTGAATAATATCTCCTTGGAGAAGACCTGCGATCGCGGCTGGGGATTTTTCCACGACTCGCGTAATCGCGACACCGTTGGCGGCGACAATCTTGACGTTGAGCTGCTGGCTTAGTTCTTCTCTAGAAACCGCAGTCAAATTGACCATTTGAACTCCCAAATAGGGATGATCCGCTTTCCCTTTAGCAAATAACTGATCCGCAACTCGCTTAGCAGTTTCAATCGGGATCGCAAACCCCAAACCCTGAGCATCAGCACGAATGGCAGTATTAATGCCAATTACTTCGCCAGAGTCATTTAATAGCGGCCCGCCAGAATTGCCGGGGTTAATAGCCGCGTCAGTTTGGATGAAGCGCACGCGCTTATCAGGAATGCCTACTTGAGAACTGGTGCGGCCAGTTGCGCTGATAATGCCAACTGTCACCGTATTGTCTAAACCCAAAGGATTGCCGATCGCGATCGCCCACTGTCCCGTAACAATATTATCAGTGCTGCCCATCGTCACTGTTGGCAACCCCTTGACATTAATCTTCACCACTGCCACATCCGTAAGCGGATCTACACCCTGCACCTTACCCTCAAACTCCCGACCGTCCTTAAGCGTAACTTTAACAGTATCAGCTCCAGAAACCACGTGAGCATTAGTAAGTATACGACCATCATCTCTGAGAATAAACCCAGACCCAGTACCGCGCCTGACTCGCTCTTCAGGTAGGGGCAAACTGTCTCCAAAAAAACGCCTAAATAGCGGATTTTTGAAAGCTTCAGGCACTTGAGAAGAAATCTTGCTTGTGGCATCAATGCGGACTACAGCCGGGCCAACTTTTTCCGCAGCTTCAGCGATAAAGTTAGAGTTGGTACGTTCAATTATTTTATTTTCTGGAGCTTGAGGTGGCAGATAAGGAGGGAGTTGCTGCCGCACTACTGGCAAAACTAACTCTTCGGGACGATTTCCTGCTTGCAGGTAGCGGCTGCCCAAACAGCCCACACCACCGCCGATCGACAGCAAGGCTAGATATAAAGTTAATTGCTTTAAAGTTACATTCATCGGCTTTTCTGGCTGGATACCTCAATCTTAATACACAGGCCTTAACTTCTAATCTAATCAAAAAATCATCAACTGCCCTCATAAATACTTTTTTCTTTAGATGGCATGGTGCGTTATGGTATCGAATGTCTTAAAGTATCGAGACTGAGGCAGAGATTGTTTCTCATTGTAAACCAAGCTTAGTAGATCCGTTATCAGTTAGCAATCTCAGCCCCAAAAAGATAATGGAGGAACCCTGACAATGACGTATTTTTGTAAAAATGCGTACATTCTATTTAGGACTTACGCAAAACTCGTAACGCCGCCAACAAGCGCGGTAAAGA
>NZ_JAQMUA010000040.1:0-9607 GCF_028330895.1 Kamptonema animale CS-326
CCAATTACCAATTACCAATTACCAATTACCAATTACCAATTACCAATTACCAACTAACAACTAACAACTAACAACTAACAACTAACAACTAACAACTAACAATTACAAAAAGTTATTCAGTTGGCGGCTCATTTGATATTAAAGGCACGGGCATTACTAGGACTTTATCAACTCGGTTGCCGTCCATATCTACAACTTCAAGCCGTAATCCATTCCATTCAAAATGCTCCGCCGCAGCAGGAATACGCCCTAAATTTGTAATCACAAAACCGCCCATTGTATGATAACTTCCTCTCTGATCTGAGGACAATTCCTCAAGGTCAAAAAGCTCAAAAAACTCTTCTACAGGTAACATTCCATCCAATAGCCAAGAACCATCTTCTCGTTGTACAGCTTGGGGTTCATCTTCATTTTCCACAGAGGGAATGTCGCCGACAAGTTCAACTAAAATATCATTGAGCGTGACCAATCCTTGAATCACACCGTATTCATCAACCACTAAGGCAATGTGATTTGTAAACTGCTTGAAAAGTTCTAACACTTTTAACCCGCGCGTACTTTCGGGTACAAATAGGGGTCGCCTCAATTGTGCTGTTAAGTCAAGAGCTTGACCGGCTAAACTGCGGGATAATAAATCAGTAACGTGAATTACACCAATCACATTATCAAGACCGCCTTGACAAACTGGAAAGCGGGAATGGGCACTATCGAGCATTTTTTGACGGTTTTCTTCTGCTGAGTCCTCTAAATCTAGCCAAACAATATCTGGTCTAGGGGTCATTAGGGCGCTGACTCTGCGATCGCCTAAGCGAAATACTCTCTGAACCATATCTTGTTCTGCTTCTTCAAAGGTTCCTGCTTCAGTACCTTGCTCGATTAAAACCTTGATTTCTTCTTCGGTAACTTGTGGTTCTGTAGAGGGTGTAATCCCTAACAGCCTTAGTACCAAATCAGTTGAGTAGCTTAACAAGCTAACAGCGGGGGAGCCAATTTTTGAAAGCATCCGCATGGGAATGGCAACTAATGCGGCGATCGGTTCTGGGTTGTTCAAAGCTAGTCGCTTTGGGACTAATTCGCCAATAATCAGGGTTAGATAGGTGATCAGCAAAATTGAGATCACTGTAGCGATCGGCTGACTGTAGGGCGCAAGTAAGGGTATCTGATGGAAAATCGGCTCTACTCTCTTAGAGAAAGTGGTTTCACCAAAAGCACCGGAAACGATCGCCAGTAGCGTGATCCCAATTTGAACAGTCGGCAAAAACTGATTCGGGGCATTAGCCAGATCCAGCGCCACGCGGGCCTTCTTCGAGCCAGAATTAGCCATCTGTTGCAGTCGCACCTTCCGTACCGAGACGATGGCCATCTCTGACATCACGAACAGTCCATTGAGGGCGATCAGTAGCAGAACAATCAGAATGTCGATAGTTGAGGACATTTGTCAAATTATCTATGTTATGGTCGAGGCGCGTGGGACGGTTATAGTCGGGGAAATTTGGTTAGAGATATAGCTTAACCGGTCAAATTGACGGCATTTCACCCTTTCCATGCTCCCAGAGGAGTCTTTGTTAATCAAAGTTCTCTAGATATAGAGAAGGTAGCACCTTCTGTTGAACAGAAATGTATCATTAGTTCAGTTGCTCTCTTCGCAGCCTTATAAAATGAACCGTATTGTTATCATCCAAAATTGTAAAGTTTTTTTTCGGTGGCAGCGCATATAGCCAAACCGTGCTTTTATTCTCGCCTGTAGGAGCGATCGCGATGGGGAGGTTGGCGAAGTGAATCAAAAGTGCGATCGCTTACTGTTGAAAGTATTGCACTGGTGAGTAGTTATAGGAGGTGCGATCGCTATTTATTTTGAGGAGGCGTATTCTGCAATTTAAAATGTTTGTGGAAGTGAGTTTGAAAGAAGATATTGCTGAATACAATTTGGTCAAAGGAACTCCAGCAATTATACTAGATTATTGCCCTAGACCGCCAGGAGAGGAAGATGGATACGTTTTAGAGGTATTGAATGAGCTTCATTGAAAAACCAGAAAACCTTTATACTCTTTCACCTATACTAAGGCAGTATATCAAAGGATTGTAACTTAAATCTAAAATCGCTCTGTGCTATCATAGACTATAAAACTTATTTAGTCGAGTTATATGACCACAATAACCACAGTCACAACTGCCTCCAAACTCGCTGATTACTACATCTGGTTCGCCAATGACGTAGGCTCTTATCTCAGTAACCAAAAGTTACAAAAACTATTGTATTATGCCCAAGCATGGTATCTAGCCTTTGAAGATACACCCCTTTTTGATGAGGATTTTCAAGCTTGGGTACATGGCCCAACTATCCCAGCTTTATTTTATGAATATAAAGAACAATTTGGGTTTATGCCAATTCTGAAAGAAGTCGAAAAACCAGAGTTTCCAGAAGAAGTACAAAAGTTTTTAGACGACTTATCTGACGATTATTTCTTTCGGGACGCTTATGAGTTAGAATTGATGGTACGCCGCGAAGATCCTTGGATTAAAGCGAGAGGTGATTTGCCAAGAGATGAACCTTGTCATGCTATTATTACAAAAGACTTAATAAGAGAATTTTACAAAACCCGTGTCATCGAAGAAGAATAGAAAAAGACAAGATACAGATGTTCGCCGTCAGCCATCTTCAGCACCAAGAGAGGTTGTCAAGGTAAAAATACCGGAAGGAATTAGTTTTTCTTTACTGTATTATCAGGATGACAAAGATAAATTTTCAATTAGGGGTAGAGATGCTAAATATCTAGCATCTCTCTTGACAAGGCTGCGCGATTTATCACAATTGAAAGCACAAGAAATCATCAATAATCAGAGTAAAAGTCTGCGGTGTCATGGAATAGTATGGCAAGATACAACCGAACCTAATGGCTTTGGTCTTCCTAATGAAGATCAGCTTGTAAATATGCCCTACCAGTTTCAAATATCTGCTAATGAATACGGCAGAGTACATGGCTTTTTTAGTGAAAATATTTTTTATATTGTCTGGCTAGATCCAGACCACAATCTTTACAGTTAAAATTATCATAATTTTAGACAATTTTTTACCGCTGAGACAATTGCGTTAGATAAAAACGCGATCGCACTCCCTCGCTGAACCAAAGCGATCGCGCAAAATTTCTCTCCAAGACATTCAAAATGGCATATCGATCATGTCCCCAAAAGGTCGGGGTTCATCCATTGGCGTTCTTGCAGGTTTTGACTCATAGCGATCGATCCATTTTTTAGCAAGTTCCAACGCCTCCTCCTCAGTTTTGGCATTTTGGACAGCGACGTGGTGGTTGCCGTTGGCATCCCAAGTCTCAACGTAAAATACTTTCTGGGACTGAATAATCCAACCTTTGTACGTTTCTGCCGGTTCCATAGTTGCAATCTGAAAAAAATTTCGCTTGCGGTTTGCTTGCGGGGCTGATTTTTAAAGATCGCCCTCTCTAAAGATGAATTTTACGGCGGTTTGTATAGTATTTTTGGAAAAAAGTAAGTTTAATGGTCAACCAAATGATAAAACTCCTCCACGAAGTCTTCAAATGCAAGAAATACGTCCAGCGGCTGATGCTAGCGATCGCACTCTTTGTTATTGCTACTCAGATGTTAACATTACCCGCGCAGGCGACTGGCGTTTACGAAATTCCCAATCTATCACCAGGCGATCGCACTTGGGTGATCGACAAAGGCGAAATCCTCAGCCGGATCAGCGAAGGTAATATCAGTAGCGTCCTCGATAATCTCGAAAAGGAGACTGGCAAAGAAGTCAGATTCGTTACCATCCACCGCTTCGACTACGGCGAAACCGCCGCTAGTTTCGCCGAGAAACTGTTTCAAAAATGGTTTCCCACCCCAGAAGCCCAAGCTAATCAAATTGTACTCGTCCTCGATACAGTCACCAATAACACTGCAATTCGTACAGGGGAAGGTGTTAAATCCCTCCTCAGCGATGACATTGCTAAAAGTGTAGCTGACGAAACTGTGCAAGTACCGCTACGACAAGGTAACAAATACAATGAGGCATTTTTAGCAGCAGGCGATCGCATTGCAGCAGTAATCTCCGGTCAACCCGATCCCGGCCCTCCTCAAGTTGTCGATAACGTTCAGGTTGAAGGCACATTCAAAAGAGCAGAAGAAACTGATACTGGTAATGCCACTCTCATTGTAGTTGTACTGTTGGTACTGGCAACAGTAATTCCAATGGTGACATACTTCTGGTATCAAGGTTTTAACTAATCTTGAATATACTCTTTACCATTTAATAAAGCCATTTCTGCCCGTACAAACTCCCGCCCTAGATAAGCTGCGTGATCTAATTGTGTCACCGGACTGGGGCGGGTTTCTTCAAAGATTTTAACGCAAAGTTCCTTAGCAGTTCTACCAGTAAAAATGGTGGCTTCAGTACGTTCCACCTTACCGCGTGCAGGGATGGGTTTGCCTGTTTCTGGATCGACAGCGAGGCCGCGATCGTCGATAATATTGGTAAAATGTTTGGCACAAATTAAGCCAGCTTCACAGTCGAGATAGATGATGAAGTAGCCGCCTGGGTCGAGGTCGATGTGGCGTTTGGAAAGCTTGTCATCAATTGCAGTCAGATTTTCCAAGGTTAGACTCATAGTTTAAGACAGAGAGCGATCGTATTGCTGAACAATAGCTGTAGTTTTTTTCACTATTTCTAGTTTATCTGGTTATGGGGCTTGTTTGGGAGATTAGTCAAGAGAGATCGCGCATTTGTATTGTTGGCTGCAAGAAAATACCTACGATTCGCTGAACTTTTCTTTTTCTTATAGTCCGCGTAGGCGGACTTTGTTTGTATAGCCGCGATTTCTAATCGCCAGATATTCAATTAGACCTTTTATTATTTGGCGGTTTAAACCGCTACTACACAAACAAAGTCCGCCTGCGCGGACTAAAGAATAAAGGGGTATTTAAGCCGGATTTGGTATAATTGTATCGTTCAATAGTTTGTCTCAAGGCTGAAATGAAATTTATAGATTTATTTGCGGGTATTGGAGGTTTTAGACAAGGTTTTGAAAATGCAGGTTTTGAATGCGTTTTCTCCTGTGAAGTAGATAAACACTGCCGAGAAGTTTACAGCAATAATTTTAATGAGGTTCCTTTTGGTGATATTAAAGATGTCAATCCCCATGAAATAGAAGATTTTGATGTTTTAGTGGCCGGATTTCCTTGTCAACCTTTTAGTATTTGTGGCAAAAAGTTAGGATTTGAAGATACTAGAGGTACTTTATTTTTCGATATTTGTCAAATTATCAAAGTTAAGCAGCCTAAAGTTGTTGTTCTAGAAAATGTTAAACACTTAATCCATCACGATGGCGGCAATACTTTAAAGGTAATTCTTGCTAGTCTGCGAGATTTGGGATACAATGTGGACTATAAAATTCTGAATGCTAAAAACTTTGGAATTCCGCAACATCGAGAAAGGATATTTATTATCGGGACTAAGGGTAAAGAGTTTAAATTTTCTAAGTTGAAGAGTAAATTTCCGCCCAAACTTCGAGATTTTCTAGATGTAGAGGGTGATTTTGAAATCTTGGATACATCAGAGTACACTTTAATTGATTGTCCGCGAAAGCAAATATCTGGTTTGTTATTTGTGGGTTACAGAAATAAGGGAACTTGGAAAACTGGCGTGAGGCCAAATACAGAACATTTATCGAGAGTTCATCGGCAACCTAATCGGATTTATTCGGTAGATGGGGTGCATCCGACTATACCATCGCAAGAAACTTCTGGGAGATTTTTTATCTATATTCCTGAGAAAGAGATGGTGAGGAAGATGACGCTTAAGGAATGTTATCGGGTAATGGGTTTTCCTGAAGATTTTAAAATTTATCCAAGTGTTGGGGAAAGTTATAAGCAGATTGGTAACTCGGTTTGCGTACCTGTGGTGGAAGCTATTGCTAAGGAAATATTAAACCAAAATTTGTTGTCAAATGAGCCAAATGGAACGCTTATAAAAACTGAAGAATATAGACAGCTTGTTTTTTTCAATAGTTAGATAATTTTAGGACTTACACAGGTCGTCCCAGAAACTGGGTTTTTGAGAGAATCTGTGGATCAAAACTAAGTATTGTCGTCAAAAAAACCGGTTTATGAGGTTGGGTGTGTAAGTCCTGAATTTATTAAATCTCAAGATAGGGGAATCATTCTCAATATAAATTATATTACAGCAAAAACTTGACGGATAAAAACAATCATGCTAATTTGATATTAGATGCCGGCATCATCAGCAAAAAATATCAGCAACGGGCGCTTGTTAAGCCCGATAGTCTTGTGAACTCTAAATCAAATAGCTTCAGTCTCGGTGAAATTGTAATCGGGACTGTGTTTAAGCTGGAACCCGAAGGCGCTTTGATTGACCTCGGTTCTGACATAGCTGCTTATATTCCGCTGCGGGAGATGTCAATAGTTGAAGTGGAATCCCCAGAGCAGGTTTTGCAGCTAAATGAAACTCGTCAATTTTTGGTTGTACATGACTATGACCAAGGGGGAAATACAATGCTTTCCCTATCTATCCGAGGTCTTGAGTGGCGGGTAGCTTGGGAACGATTGCGGCAAATGCAAGCAGAAAATGTCACAGTTTATGCCACAGTTTATGCTACCAATGTTCATGCTACCCATCGCAGCGGAGCACTGGTAAATATTGAAGGCTTACGCGGCTTGATTCCCAGCTCTTATATCAGTATCCGCAAACCGATAGAAGATTTGGTGGGAGAAGAACTTCCTCTCAAGTTTCTAGAAGTAAATGAAGATCGCGATACCCTGGTATTAAGTCACCGCCGTGCTTTGCTTGAACCCAAGATCAAAGAGCTGAAAGTGGGTGATGTTGTTGTCGGTTGGATACGTGCACGTAAACCCTACGGCGCATTTGTCGATATCGGAGCTATTGTGGCTTTGCTACACATTTCTGAAATTTCCCATGCTCCCTTTGATGATGCTCACAGCGTTTTCCAGGTGAATGACGAAGTGAAGGCAATGATCGTGGATGTGGATGCTCTCAGAGGTCGAGTTTCACTCTCAACTAAGCAACTAGAACCCGAACCGGGCGATATGTTGAAAAATCCTCAGTTGGTTTATGAAAAAGCTGAGGAAATGGCGGCTAAATATCGCCAGCAGATGCAAGAAAGGCAGATGGATTCTGTCTGAAAGAGTTGAGATGAAGGGAAAAGCGATCGCGCTTTGATAAGGGTGCGATCGCTTTTTAAGACTTCCATACAATTTGAGACTGCATCAGGCAAAGGTAGGACTTACACAGGTCGTCCCAGAAACCGGGTTTTTGAGACGACCTGTGGGTCAAAACGAAGTATTTTCGTCAAAAAACCCGGTTTCTTTGGTTGTGCGTAAGTCCTGAAAGGCTCAAATTTTGATGTACTTCATAAAATTTGATTTATGGGGTATTATATCGAAATTTTTCGTATAATATAGTTATATTTCTTTAGCATTCAACGTGCCAATACCAACAAGTGGAGAAAACAGATGTGGGATGAAAGATACAGTGCAGAAGAGTACGTATATGGCACAAGCCCGAACAATTTTTTGGAAGCGAACTTCAGCAGTATTCCCAAAGGTAAAGTTCTAAGCTTGGCTGAAGGAGAAGGGCGGAATGCTGTTTTCCTGGCGAAACAGGGTTATTCTGTAACTGCTGTAGATGCGTCTCTAGTTGGTTTGAATAAGGCTAGAAAGTTGGCAGAAGATAATGGGGTTGTTATTGAGTTTATTCAGGCCGATCTAGCAGATTATGATTTAGGCGAAAATCAATGGGATGGAATTGTATCTATATTTTGTCCATTGCCTTCTTCAGTCAGAAAACAACTTCATAAAAAAGTTGTAGCCGGGTTAAAGCCAAACGGTGTTTTTCTGATTGAGGCTTATACGCCCGATCAGTTGAAGCATGGTACTGGCGGCGGAAATTCAGTAGATGTGATGCAATCTAAAGAATCTTTGAGCATTGAGTTAGCTGGCTTAAAGTTTCAGCATCTAATTGAACTTGAGCGTGATATAATAGAAGGCATTTATCATACTGGCATTGGAGCAGTTGTTCAGGCGATCGCATCAAAAGAAATATAACAACGGGAGTCAATTCAAGATATTACTAATATAAATCAATTACTTTTGATTGTTGTTGATATGGAACAGGAGGAAATTTTACAATGGATAAATTAGAAAAATATCGTAATTCTATTAAAAAGATATTGACAGAATATCAGGAATGGGTTTCTGGTTCAGCGAATTTATATCAAGAGAGTTGTCTGGTTTTTGATGAAATACACGATCAATATTTTTGGCTATTTATGGGTTGGGAAGGAAAGAAAAAATTTAGAAATATTCAAGTTCATATTCGCATTAAAAATGAGAAGATTTACATTGAGGAAGATTGGACAGAGGAAGGTATTGCTAATGAATTATTAAGGGAAGGTGTACCGAAAGAGGATATTGTTTTAGCTTTTTACGATCCTGAAACTCGTAAATTAACTGAGTTTGCTGTTGCTTAAATCGGATCAAAAGAAATATAACAACCGTAGAATTACCTAAATTTATAATTTCAACTATGAACTACCGAGATTACATCACGATTGAACCCAATAAACGCAGTGGTAAGCCTTGCGTGCGAGGTTTGCGGATTACAGTTTATGAAGTGCTTGAGTACCTAGCTTCTGATATGACAGAAGCAGAGATACTTGAAGATTTTCCCGATCTAACACGGGAAGATTTAAAAGCCTGCATCGCATACGCGGCTGACCGTGAGCGTCGGTTTATGAGTGCGCCAATATCCGCATGAAATTACTCTTTGATGAAAATCTATCTCCCAATATGAACCAAAGTGTACAACTGTCAATTTTTAAAAAACGTTGTCACGAGTACCATACCTGCCTTATATTTGCCACTATGGGGCTTGAAAATATTGCTGACACATTTAGACAGTCCATTGTTGAAGACGAAGATCCAGACTTATTTCTTGTATCTGGAAATCCTAATGAAAATAAACCTCATTCTCAGATAAAGCTTAAAAAAGCATTAATGTATTCTCAAAGAGATGGTAGGTTTTCAGATACTCTTTCCAAGTCAATGATCGTTGCTATCTATACAGAATGGGATGAAGTTTTCAGACAAAGGATTGCTGCTGAATTAGAATCTGAGGCTAAGAATGTGATGTGCGATTTGATGGGTGATTTACGTTTTGTTCGCCACTGGATTGTTCATAACAAGTCAACCGTTGATAAAAACCACACTAAAATCAAGGTTCTTCCCTGGCATCTTCATCAAGGACAAGAGCTTAAAGTTTCAAGCCAAATGTTTTCAGATATCATTAACTGTGTTAACTTTATGAGTGTCAAAATCAGGATTTAATGAATTTGAGCTTTCAGCTTACTAATTGTAGTTAGATTGTGATACTTTAAGTTGAGTTGGGGGTATCGCTTACCGCTCAATTTATGGGTCTTGGCAACTTTTGGTGATCGGAACCAATGGCGTATGGCGATCGCTGTTTTTTCAAACTACTTCTAGGGAGAGAAAAACCATTTACATCTTGATTAAAAAGCGGCGACTTAATAAATCGATACTAGCGCGACCATAC
>NZ_JAQMUA010000041.1:0-14483 GCF_028330895.1 Kamptonema animale CS-326
CCACTGCATATACCCCGCTAGTATGACCAGTAAGAGTTTTCAGTTCCCGGCCTGTCTCGGTGTCCCAGATTTTCAGGGTATTATCATGTGAAGCTGAAATCGTAGTTTTGCGGTTGGGTGGGATTTCAGCGGAAATCGCAGTTTTGCCGTTGGGTGCGATCGCCACTGCCATTACCCAGTTAGTATGACCAGTGAGAGTTTTAAGTTCTCTGCCTGTCTCGGTGTCCCAGATTTTCAGGGTACGATCCTTTGAAGCCGAAATCGCGGTTTTGCTGTCTGGTACGATCACCACTGCATATACCCCGCTAGTATGACCAGTAAGAGTTTTCAGTTCCCGGCCTGTCTCGGTGTCCCAGATTTTCAGGGTATGATCCTTTGAAGCTGAAATTGCGGTTTTTCCGTCGGGTGCGATCGCCACTGCATTTACCCAGTTAGTATGACCAGTAAGAGTTTTCACTTCCCGGCCTGTCTCGGTGTCCCAGATTTTCAGGGTATGATCCTTTGAAGCCGAAATCGCGGTTTTGTTGTCCGGTGCGATCGCCACCGCATTTACCTCGTTAGTATGACCAATAAGTGTCCGCAGTGCCCCTTCATTTGCCCGTTCTAAATTAGCCTTTAAAGGCTGGAACCAAAGACAATCTTTCGATTGTTTAGCCTGTTCTAGCATGGCTTGAATCTCAGGCATTTCAAAATCCAACAATCTTCCTAATAATTGCCCTGCCAGTTGGGTTTTATTCCTCTCCAAAACGTGCGCCGACTTGCGAATTGCCCCTTGAATCAATTTCAGAGTTTCTGTTTGCCCCTCCGACAGCAAAAAATCAGAATTTCTCGCTAAATCGTAATCCTCAATTAACAGTTGTACCCCCAATAATTCCAACTTCGCCTCAATAAAATCGAAATCTATCAGCCAATTGTAATAACGCTGAAACTCCCCACCTTTCACAAATTCGCTGGGTGCGTATTTCAAAAGATATTCTCGATCTTCCGCCCACTGCTTCGCCAACCACACACCTAAATCGCTCATTTCGGTGATCCTTCTGTCAAGTTATCCATAATTTGGCGGTTTATTTCTTCAAGAGTAATTCCCGCCGCTTGTACGGTTTCATCTGCTTCGAGAAACTGGCGAAAACTATTGTGATAAATACTGTAGCGAATTTCGCTGTTGACTTGCTGCTGTCGCAAAAATGAATCCCATTTCCTGAGTACCTGCTGTACTTTGAAAGCCGTCTCGCGGACAGATTTAGCTAACCAACGACAAGAAACTGGTTCCCGCGCTTGCGACAGCTTGTAGATAATGTTAACTTTCAATTCCAGTAGAGGATCGTCTTCCCTTCCCATCATCTGTCCCCAGTGTTTTTGATAATATGCTTGCAAACCCGCTGGCAAATCGTTTAAATTTACATCCTTGTAATCGCCGCTTTCGATTTCATCGAGTACATAACGGAGGTAGATAAATTTCTTTTCGCTTTTTTCAGCTACCGCTGTTACAAACTCTTCTCGCTGTAGATTTTGATGGTTAATCCAACTCTGAATTGATGCGCTTTTGTCGGTGCGTTTTTCAAGATAAGCCTTGACATCTACCAAACTTTCTGCATCGTACTTCATCAAATCAAAAACTCGATGATTCACAGGCAAAGGCAAAAATTCCGGGCGCTTCGAGACAATAAAATAAACATTATCCGGCAAAGCATCTGGCAAATAGAGAACATTGCTATTGTGCCCCTGGAAACTCAAATCAACTTCATCCAGCGCATCCACAACAAAGATTAACTTTTGGTTGCCCAATTTAGCGCGAACTTCTCCTAATAACCGAATCAGAAAATTGCCATCTTCCGTCGCATTTTCTGGCAGTTGCGGATAATCGAGTTTAAACCATTGAATTAACTGAGTGCAGGCATTTTTCAGAAATTGCTCTGCCTTGACAGTGCCTTGAGATTGCGAGTTGAAATGGGCAACACAGCATCGATTTAATAGCAACACTAACTTAGCCATAATCGCACTTTTTCCAACTCCCGGTTCAGCTTCTAAAACAAAATATCCTTTGGGATTTTGCTGCAAAAATTGGGTGATTGCGTCAAAAACAAACTCGCGCCCCGTAAAGTCTTGAATACTATCTTGAATAATCGTCTCGCACTCGTAGGGAAGCGGCAATCTAGTCGCAGAAGTATCAACTAATCTTTGCAGCGAGGCTTTAACCTGCGCCAAATCATCGCGGATATCAAGGGCGATCGCATCCAATTTATTAATCAGATCGCACACCTGTTGCTGAGTCGCCACCGCCTCCAATTTTTGCAGAACTTCCCCAGTTTGCAGCCCCAAATCTTTGAGTTCTCCCAAAGCGATTTGATGCAGATTCAACACCATCGCCGCAAACTTCTGCCCTCCCGTTTTCGCATCATCTTTCAGCACTTCGCGAAATGCCTTCGGGAAAGATTCATATAACCGATTGGCGACAAATTGTATAACATCAACATCAAAAGATTTACCCTGACTTGCTGCCAATTCACCGAGAAAAATCTGCCAATCTTCCGCAGTTAATCCCGTAACTTCATCAAACTCCTCAGCCTCAGCAGAAAAAATCAGATTTAGCTGGGCTTCAGAAATCCTTAAACCCCTTGACAAATCAGCCGTATTTGTGTTAATTTTCAGCCAATATTCAACAGCTTTATTAGCTAATTGATTGAAAGGTTCTGCTTGATAAGGTAAATTTTTGGTTTCTGCGATCGCAATTAACCGATCCGACTGAGCCACCTCTTTGAGAATATAAGCGATCGCCTCACCCGCCGCCAGAGTCAAATCGTGGTTATCGAGAATATTCCGATTTTTGCTTAAGCGTTCCGTTATCTGGTTTCCTAATTCCGTCGCCATCATACCGCCAGCCACACTAGCTGCGATCGCTCCCAAAGCCGAAACCCCTACAACTGCGATCGGGCCCCCCACTATCCCTGCCGTTGCACCAGTAGATACGCTGAGCGCAGTTGATATAGTTTGCCCAACTAACTGTATAGCACCGCATCCAATCAACCTGGTTTTAATATTAGCTAAATCAATCGGTGGCATAGATTCTTTTGTTTTATTTAACTTAATTTAATCCGAATTTCCTTCACAATAAAATTTTAAACCAGTCAAATCGAGATTTTTGCACTAGACTATAAAAACAGAAATCACCCAACTTCACAGCAGTCTAATGACTAACTCCAAACTTCTTCCCAAATTAATTGCATCCTGCCTGTGTTTCGGTATCCTCAGCAGCCTAGCCGCCCAAGCCAACCCATCATCAACAATAGCCCAAGCCCAAACACCCGCCCCCGCCGAAACAGCCGCCCCCACCGATAATATTGACCAGAAATTGCTTGGACAATGGGAAGCCACAGACCCATCCGGTCAGTCTTTCAGTTTCATCTTTGCCCCAGAAGGCAAATTATATCTAGTCGTCCAACCACCCCAAGGGGCCGCCCGCGCCAAAGAAATGAGATACAAAGTTGATGCCAAAAATCAACCAATGCACCTCGATGTCGGCCTCAGCGCCACTCAAACCGTAATGACCGTCTTTGAACTCACCGCTGAAGGTCTAATGCGCCTGCAATTGCAAGGAACCAAACCGGGCGACCCTAGACCCGCTGCTGTTAACGCTCAAGCAACCGTCTTTAAGAAAATTTCCGATACAGCGGCCTTACCAGAAAACACTCAGGTAATTGGTTTTTAACAACGAAAAAGGCGAAACACAATCATCGCCAATGTAGCGGATTGAACTTTATGCAAGAAGCAAAATTTAGCAGAAAATATCTCCTTGATTTTTTTCAACCTGTTGGCGAGACACTGTTAAAATCCAGTTAAATTCCCGTTAACTTTTGCTTTTAACCTTACATGAGTGAAACAGTCCTAGACGTTCGCGACCTGCGGGTTCAATTTCAATCTGCCGGCCCAGGCGAATCGCCTGTGCTAGTCAACGCCGTTGACGGCATCTCTTTTGAGGTGAAACGAGGGCAGACTCTAGGAATTGTCGGAGAGTCGGGGTCAGGAAAATCTGTCACCGCCCTCGCTGTCATGGGCTTAGTGCCGAGTTCATCCGCTGCTACCACTGGAGAAATTTGGTTTTCCTCCGCCAAGAGGGACGGCAAACAAGCTGTCACCTCTACACCTGTAAACTTGCTGCAACTCTTACCAAGAGATAGGCAACAATACCGGGGGAGCCAAATTTCCATGATTTTTCAAGAGCCTATGAGCTCCCTCAACCCCGTTTATACCATCGGGTTTCAATTAACAGAAGCAATTTGTCTGCATAAAAATGTTTCCGAAGTGGAAGCAAGGCGCGAAGCCGCATCATTATTACAAGAAGTAAAACTGTTACCGAGCGACTCAGAATTAAGACAAAAGTGCTTAGAAGAAAGCCAAGAAGGAAGTAAATTTGCAGAAAACGATCGCGATTTAATGCAATTAGTCAATCGCCAGAAACAGGCAATGCTAGACCGCTATCCTCACGAACTCTCTGGCGGTCAAATTCAGCGGGTGATGATTGCAATGGCAATTTCTTGCAATCCTACTTTGTTAATTGCTGACGAACCGACTACAGCTTTAGACGTAACAGTACAAGCAACTATCTTAGCTTTGCTGCGGGAATTACGCGATCAAAGAGGCATGGCGATGATGTTTATTACCCACGATTTAGGGGTAATCGCTGAAATTGCCGACTCCGTAGCCGTGATGTATCGAGGTAAGATTGTAGAATGCGGTGGCATTGAACAAATTTATACTAATCCTCAACATCCTTACACTAAAGGTTTATTAGCTTGTCGCCCCAATCCTGAGCGGCAAACGCTACGATTACCCACTATTGCTGATTTCATGGAAGTTACGACTTCTGGTAGTGGTGAATTTTTAATTAAGGAAAAAATTGGGAAAGTTGAAGAATATTTAAAGAGCGAAGAAAAAGTTAATTTTAAGCAATCAAACCCCTTACTTTCTGTTAAAAATTTGCGAGTGGGATTCCCTGTATCGGGAATGTTTGGGGAAATAAAACGCTTATTTATGGCAGTAAATGATGTTTCTTTTGATGTTCAACCAGGAGAAACTTTAGGCTTGGTAGGAGAATCAGGTTGCGGCAAATCTACTTTATCTAGAGCTTTGTTACAATTAATTCCGCTAACTAGCGGTCAAGTATTTTTTGAAGGTGAAGAAATTACACCCCCTAATCAAGCAAACTCTAAATGGCAATGGGCGCTCAACCATCGCCAAAATAGACAATACGCTCAGAAGCTACAATGGTTGCGGCGCGATCTGCAAATTATTTTTCAAGACCCTTTTAGCTCTCTCAATCCTCGCATAAATATTGGGGATGCCGTGATGGAACCGATGATGATTCACGGTGCTGGTAAGAGTATAAAAGAGCGGCGAGAGCGGACTGCTTATTTATTAGAAAGAGTTGGGTTGAATCCTGACTTAATGCGTCGCTATCCTCACGAATTTTCTGGGGGTCAAAGACAGCGAATTTGCATTGCTCGTGCTTTAGCTTTGAATCCTAAGTTTATTATCTGCGATGAATCAGTATCGGCGCTAGATGTGTCGGTACAAGCTCAAGTTTTGAACTTGTTAAAAGAATTACAGGGGGAATTTGGACTGACTTATATTTTCATTTCCCACGATCTCGGTGTAGTCAAGTTTATGAGCGATCGCATCATGGTCATGAATCGAGGCAAAATAGAAGAAATTGGGCCGGCGGAACAAATTTATCGGCAACCGCAACAAGCTTATACGCGCCAATTAATCGCCTCTATTCCGAGTGGGAATTTGGCACAAATTCAGCAGAAACAGGCAAGAAGATAAACTCAGAGCGCGTCTTACCTCTGGTTCATAATCCTTGATTGTCGTAAACTTTTCCCTGTTCCCTCTTTCTTCTTCCTTCTTCCCTAGCCCTGAGCATCGTAGCCCCTAGTCCCTAGCTATATAAAGCTGGTGCAGTCTAGCTTTAATCTGGTAAATTGATTGTTGAAGTAGCTTATACTTTCTAGATAATACTGCGAACAAGTGGTTAAATAATGACTGACTTAAATAAAAACACAGCTTCTGAATTAGACCTGGCTATTGTGGATTATGTAACAGCACTGAACGAGTTTGAGCAAGAAACACCAAAATCAGAGGGAAAAACTCTGAACGTCTTATTAGCTCGCGATGCCGTCGCCGTAGCTTTAAACTCACCAACTCAGTCTTCGGCGACAACTATAGCTAGTTTACTTCAGTTAGATGAGCGGTTAAAAACACAAGCTGGCGCGATCGCAGAGGCGGGTAAATTAGAAGACTGGCGTAGTAGTTTGAACCCTCCAGAGTCAGCCTGGTGGTGGTTTTTTCAACCAGCCAAGCAAGCACACTCCTGGGATCGTTTCGATGACCTCTGGAATGGGTTAAGCGTCCTCTGTATAACTGCGTTTGCTGCCTATATGACAAGCTTGGTACCCAAATTTGCTGTGGGCGGGTTCGGCCTGCTGGAATCATTTGGTATCATTGGCCCTAGCGGTTTGATGGCCTTGGCTTTGTCGAGTTTGCAAGGCGGAGGAGGAGAGAAAGTGATTAAGAATATGATGAATAAAGCGAGGATTCCCTCTCATTTACAGAGCGAAGTTACCTTGGGAATTGCGGCTACGCTATTGCTAGGTGCGATCGTTACTCAAGCCAACTTGCCTAAAATCGCTAACTCCTACTATCAGGAGGGACGCAAGTATTACGATCTAGGTCTATTGACAAATGCAGAGGAGAAGTATAAACAAGCACTTACCCTCGATCCAGACGATGACAAAATTAGCATTGCCTTGGGGGAAATTTATGAATCCGTAGGAGACATAGAGCAAGCACAAAAAATGTACAAAGGGTCATTAGAAAATGGAACTACTTTAGGTTTTAACCACCTAGGGCGTATCTATCGCCAGCAAGGGAAGTTCACGACAGCAGAAGCATTGTTCCGCATGGGTTTGCAGCGTAGCAACGATGACCTGATAAAATTTCAACTCCACAGAAATCTCGGATGGGTTCTATTAGACCAAAAAGAATATGGCAAAGCTGCTTTGGAGTTAGAATCTGCGATCGCACTCGACAAAAAAATTAATAAGCGTCGAATCGGCGGCGGGATGGCGAATTGCCTGCTAGCAAAAGTACGAGAAATTCAGAAAAATAAACAAAGAGAGCAACGAGAATGGGAGCATTGCAAAAAATTTGCTCGCCCGGAAACCCTCAATGAGTATAAATGGCTAGTTGAAACTGGGCCAAAAGATATTGCCTCTACGGTTGATACTTCTTCAGTAGTAGCTGGTAAGGAAACACTATTAATTCCACCAGCAACTCCACCAGTAACTCCACCAGTAACTCCCAATCTTACCTCCTCTTCTCCTAAGCCAAATACTACAAAACCCACTCCTTAAATTAAGTTGGTTAACGGTTAACCGTTAACCGTTAACCGTTAACTTTTGAAAACAGCTTTCAAGGCAAAATGTGGCAAAGCTAACATCCGCCGCCATCTCCAAGGTTCTTGATAAAGCCGATATAACCATTCCAAATGATTGTCACAGAAAAAGGCAGGAGCGCGGGTTTTAACTCCTGCCCAAATATCAAAGCTACCGCCGACTCCAACCCAAATGGCTTGGGGACACAGGTGACGATTTTTGGCAATCCAAAACTCTTGACGAGGCACTCCTAAACCCACAAAAATGAGCTTTGGTTGTAACTCTTTGAGAGAAGTTTCTAACTCTGTTTCTTCTGTTTCCGAAAGATAGCCGTGCTGAGATGCGATCGCTAATCCATTTACTCGCTGTTGCCAGCGCTCTGCTGCTGCGATCGCGACTCCTGGAGAACCCCCATAGAAAAATACAGGTTCATTGGAACCCATTTGTCCAACTTGACGCAGCAGTGATTCTGCTAACTCTATCCCTGGACATCGCTTGATGGTTTTGCCTTTGAGTCGCAAGTAGAGGACAACGCCTGCTCCGTCGGGAATCACAAGTTCTGATGAAGCGATCGCTCTAGCTAGGTTTGGGTTGCGCTCTGCTAGCATTGCCATTTCAGCATTCAGCGTCACGACATGACTGCCGAGGCCCCGATGCGATCGCGACATCAACCAGCCTGGGTAATCGTCTAATATGTGAACGGGTTGCCCCAGCACTGGAAATTGTGGGAGCTCGTAATCCATAATTCTGTTTTCATCTATCCTACACACCTACTAGGTTAGGCTAGCCGATCGCGGCAATCAAGGCTAGAGGCAAATTAAAATTAAAAATTAAAAATTAAAAATTAAAAATTTAATTCATCATTTTTAATGTTGCATTGTGGGATTGACTTTTTTCTGGTTATATGTGGATCGCAAGTTTAATAGGACTTACGCAGGGAGTCCCAGAAACCGGGTTTTTGAGAGAATCTGTGGGTAAGGGCGAAGTATTTTCGTAAAAAAACCCGGTTTCTGTGGTTGGGTGCCCAAGTCCTATTTAATTTTCGCGTCCTAAAACTTAGAGCGCTACGCCAACCCCCTTTTAATTTTTCTCTCCAAACCCAGCTTTAATCATCTGGATAAATTTAAGTTTTAATTTTTAACTTTTAATTTTTAATTTTCCTCTTCTGCTTCTCTCTGCCACTGCTGCCAAAGCTCAAAAGCATTAAACCCCCTATACTGCAAGTAATTCAAGACCTTTCCCTTCGTTTTCGGGTCAACTTTACTCCAGTCCTCGATCTTATATTTCCGCATTACCTTGGCTTTGAGTAGATCGAGTTTTTCGTCCTCTGTGTTCTCTGTTTCTGGGTATTGTTGTGCCCACACTTCTTCAAATAAATCCCCATCAATTCCTTTTTCTCTACACTTGCGCTTGACTACAGATTTACCATACTTACCGCTAGACGATCGAATTAGGCTAGCAACCAAGCGTGAGTCAGACTGATAGCCAAGATTTTGAAGTTCGGCGATCGCATCGAGAATATCACCCGCCTCAAACCCCTTGTCGTGCCCCTTTTTGTTAAGTTCAGAGACGCTGTAGTCCTTGCGACCCAACAGAAAATAGAAATAGTCCAGACAGTTCATCGGGCAGCCAATTTTTAGATTTTAGATTTTAATATTTTAGCTTGACAAAACTAAGGTTTGGGCGTATTACACGACCGCCCTAGCCGACCAGCAAAGATTCTAGATTTTAGATTTTAGATTGATTCTACTTCTGGAGGTTGACAGGGAAAGCGGAAAGGAAAGCCAAAGAAAAGTTTTCTTAATTTTCCTTCCCCTGACCCCGATCGCTTCCTCTTGTTTGAACAAACAGGAACTAAATTTGCCCTGCTGAGTTAGCCTGCGTGCAGATTTTTAGATTGGCAATTCTAGATTTACCTGCTTGGCTGGGAAGTGTACCCACCGCAGGCAAATGCCGGCAGATCGGAGATTTTGGAGAGCAGTTTTTCGATTTGTTCCACCGATTCGTCATCGAGGCGCAAAACTAAATAATCCAAAATCCCCAAGCCAAAATTTACTGTCGGCAAGGTCGCATAGCCGTCCGGATCGAGATCGGCAAGACTGATATTTTCTCCCTTGTAAAGCAACTAAGACTTACGCACTCAGCCGGATAATCCAGTCTAGGATAAGGCTTCCAGCCTTTTCACCAACGATCCGAACAATGATTTTTGTGTCAGTACGCAAGTCTTAGTAACATTAGCTAAACATAGAGGAACTAGGGACATAAAGTGTGGTTAGAGGAGTAAGTGCGGGAGTAGATTTACAATCCCCTAGTCTTTATTCTTCTCCATCTTCTTCATCGCCCTCGTCATCGCCTCCAATGTCAGTCATGTCAGCATCAATCTGAATCAAGCGGATGTGCTTGTAGCCCAATTTGATTTCAAACTCGTCCCCTGGCTTTAAGCCCATCTCTTTCGTATAATTGGCCCCAATAACAATCGAGCCATTTTTGTGAACGCTTGCTCGATAACTAGCTTCTCGGCCGCGACCATCAGCTTTGCTTTTCTCTAGCTCAATACCTTTAGCAGCTAGTACAGAGTCGTAAAACTCTGCTAAGTTGATGCGAGTATCGCCGCCTTTGCTGACTGTGTAGTAGCCGCAGAGTTTGGCTAGTTCTCGGCGTGGTAAATCGCTGCCTTTGATTTTTTGAAGCAGAGCTTTTCCTGTTAAAGGTGCTGTAGCTGTTTCTACCATTGAGAATACCTCGTGAATTTAGGTTTACTACATTAATTAGAACACATTACACCTAATTTATTTCACATTCTTTCTGTGGGATAAAGTCTTATTTCCATTTTTCTGGGAATTTTCAGGCCTTTTATTTCCGTCTCGGTCTGCTGGTAAGGATGAATTTTATCTCTCATCCTTGCATCAAAAATCCAAAATGGTATAATCCCTTGGGACAAGTTTTAGGCGGAGGGTGGTGTCGCTGTACTTTTTCAAAAGCGTTTTGACCATCCTGTTCTGCTACTGGCACGCGGTAAGATTGCGCCGAGAAGTGGTGCCGATCTTTGCGGTTGAGAGGGGATGGAAGAATAGGTAATACTACTAATTTGCTAAATTTGGTGGCAGCTAGAGGAAGTTGTCGCGTCTGGAGAGGGGAAGAAAAACTTAGCCTATGAATGTCACTGAGGATCGACTAATCAGTCTGATGCGTACCTAATCTAATTGGCTCCAAATTTAAGTAGGGAAATTTACTATCGGCGACCCAAAGGGGGAAAAGCGAAATGGGAAAGGGGAAAGAAGCGATCTCGTTCCGGCTGTGCCGGATAGCGATATAAAAGGCGATAGAAGAATAATAGAGGCAGCGATCGCAGGAATGCTACTCCTATTAACCTGGAATATGTCAGCAAAACAGAGGACAGCAGATTGGGTATTAAAAATCCGATCGCCACCTGAAAGTTAAGACCCAGAGGATAATTATCTTTGCGGCGCTTAACTTTAAGGTAATAATTGACTACAGTGAAATTTTGATAAGTGGTGATTTGAGTGATTGGCAGTTTAGCAATTGGAGTCGCAGCAGGAGCTTCACTGCTGGCATTAGGCGGATTCGCCCTAGAGTTGCAGTACCGTCTGCGTCCCGGCAATAAATTAAACCTGATGCCGGGAGATTGGCACTTAAGCGTAGCAGAACCCGATCGCTACCTATTAGTGGGGGAAATGGAATTTCAGAACCTAACCGATCGTTTTGAAATCATGTTGCCAGAGGTTGAGGCACGGGTAAAACTCCTATCAGATGGCAGTTTAGACGGAGTTACCCACAAAACCAAGGTGATTCCTTGCCACAAAGAGACACCAGCAAGAGCAGATGACTACTGGTTCGGGTATATCGTTAAAGCTCGTAAGACTACAAAAGTTAAAGTATCAGTAGAAATTCACGGCGAGGATTTGAATCAATTGCAGTCAGCTTGGGTGCAAGTAAATTATGTCACCTACGGCCCCCAAGGGCGGATTCCAAAAGTCCGTCATGTAGTCGTACCACTGCAATTTCCAACTTCAGATACAACTCCCAAAGCGAGAAATGTAGGTGTTGGCGATGTTTTTCCGATTCGTACCCACATATTGAGCCCAATTGATGACCCGGTAGAAGTTGTCAAGCGCTATGCTCTTCCCTACGCACAAAAAGGCGATGTGGTGACAATTGGCGAGACTCCTGTGGCAATTATGCAGGGCCGATTTCGTCATCCCAGCGAAGTAAAACCGGGATGGGTAGCAAAGCGGGTGTGTTTATTCTTCTTACCGACATCAAGTTTAGCGACAGCTTGCGGGATGCAGGCATTAGTTGATATTGTCGGGCCATTGCGAGTGTTGGCTGCATTTACAATTGGAGCGATCGCGAAAATCTTTGGCAAACCCGGAGTCTTTTACCAGCTAGCGGGGGAACAAGCACGACTGATCGACGACGTAACAGGTACGCTACCACCCTACGACCAGTTTATAGTCCTCGGCCCAGAAAATCCCCAGGAAGTAGTTGACCGCATTCAGCGAGAAACGGGAATGGCGAGTGCGATCGTAGACGCTAACGACTTGAAAGCAGTTAAAATATTAGCAGCAACTGTCGGTCTTTCCCCTGCCTTTTTAGAGCAAGCCTTGAAAAGCAACCCGGCGGGGAATGCTGACGAGCGAACGCCACTGGTTTTAATTCGACCCAGCTAATCTAAGGCAAATATAGCAACCGCCACAACGGTTAAGACACTCATTACATGGCTCAAACTATTGACTCTCTTCCCCTCTCTTCCCCTAGCCCCTAGCCCCTAGCCCCTAACCCCTAACCGCCCTGGCGGTTGCTATACCTAAGAGGAATTAATTACCCAATTAATTGCTCAACAACTCAACCGCTGTCTGAGCATTCAAGTAAAGGCCCAGAGAGCGGCGTTACCATCACTTGTGTAACCATAGAGAGTGAAGAGTAAAGGTTGAAGAGCAAAGGGGAACGGTATTAAAGGTAAAAGCAAAAAGTAAATAGGACTTATGCCAGAACCAGGTATGTCTGTCATTACGGGTCAAGCTCGATCGCCCTTGCCAGGGAAGCCAAACAAGCCGGAAGTAATCACAACCCTTTGTTTTTAGCCGATAATGGGTATATGTCCTAGTAAAAACACTTTCAAACATCAACCATCAAACTTTTTCCTCCACTCCCCCTATTAATTAAAAATTAAAAATTAAAAAATTAAATCTCACAATTTTTAATTTTGCATTTTTAATTTTTAATTGATTAAGTTGCTCCCCACCCCCCACCCCCCACCCGATATGAATCCCTTCCTGTCGCAAAATCAAAATCAAGTTGTCATCCGCCCCTTTCAATACCGGGACATAGATGCAATTGAGCAATTGTACGTCCAGACAACCGATGTAGAAGAGAATAAAGTTGCCACTAGCGATCTAGGGTTCAGCAGAAAGTTACAGCAGATTCGTCGCTGGTGTTGGCTGCTAAAATTTTTGAGCCTGTTCCCCAATCCTTGTCAGTACCTTTTCCGCGCCCACGTTGCCGAAGAAAGCGGTCAAGTTAGAGGCGTGGTTCAGGTTTCCCCCTTCAACCGTACCCGCAGCACTTGGCGAATTGATAGAGCATTCGTGGATGCAGAAGCTAGAAGCAAAGGTATCGGCTCGTTACTACTGCGCTATTGCTTTGAAAGCATTTGGGAAGCCCGCACTTGGCTGCTAGAGGTGAATGTTAACGACAAAACCACTCTGGCACTTTATCGGCAGAATGGCTTTCAACCTCTGGCTCAAATGACTTATTGGGCGATCGCGCAAGAGCGGCTTCAACAATTAGCCGAAGCGACACCAGATTTACCCAACCTTTTGCCCGTCAGTAACGCTGATGCCCAGTTACTCTATCAATTAGATACTGCATCAATGCCACCATTGGTGCGCCAAGTCTTCGATCGCCACATCCAAGACTTCAAATCCAGCTTTTTGAGAGCTTTAGTTGAAGGAGTTAGACAGTGGGCCGAACGCACTGAGGTAGTGAGCGGTTACGTATTTGAACCCCAGCGGAAAGCCGCGATCGGCTATTTTCAGGTGCAATTGTCCCGTGATGGCGATCGCCCCCACGTCGCCCAGTTGACAGTCCACCCAGCCTATACCTGGCTTTACCCAGAGCTACTTTCCCAAATGGCCCGTCTCGCCCAGGATTTTCCAGCTCAAACCCTACACCTCGCCTCCGCCGACTATCAGCCGGAGCGGGAAGCCTATTTAGAACAAGTAGGAGCCAACCGCATCGAAAACACCTTGCTAATGTCCCGCTCAGTTTGGCATAAGCTGCGAGAATCTAAGTCAGTTTCTCTAGAAGGACTCCAGCTATCGGAAGTGCTGCAAAGCTTCCAGCCAGCTCGCAAACCCGTACCGAGTCGAATGTCCTGGTTAGGCCCGATGGAAGAACAAGCCAATGGGACACCGGGAGTTCAATCAGATAGCAAGCCAAAATTGTTAGAAGGCTTAGGCGGCCAACCCAATGCAGCATCGGAAATCCCAGCTCCTGATGCTAAAACCATTTCCCCACTAAAATCAGATGTTCCTCCTCACCTTCCTAATCTTAATCACTTAGGAGCAGATACTAAATGATGGGCAGAAGCTAATTCTTGAGTGTGTTGACACATGGATTATAAGTGTAGAATTTCAGCATTGGGATTAGATATCGGTCAAAAGCGTATTGGCGTAGCTGGATGCGACGGCACTGGTTTAATTGCTACTGGTTTGGGAACGATCGCACGCTCGTCCTTTGATAAAGATGTAGCTCAATTCCGGCAGCTTGTGACAGAGCGAGGCGTACAAGTTCTAGTCTCTGGTTTGCCCTATAACATGAACGGCACTCTTGGTTTCCAAGCTCGACAGGTGCAAAAATACGCCTCCCGCTTAGCATCAGCTCTTGCTTTGCCTTTAGAGTACGTAGACGAGCGACTGACTTCCGTCCAAGCAGAGCAGTTAATGTTGACAGAAAATATCTCACCGTCGAGAAACAAGGCTTTAATCGATCGCAAGGCGGCGGCTATAATTTTGCAACAATGGTTAGACG
>NZ_JAQMUA010000476.1:0-6074 GCF_028330895.1 Kamptonema animale CS-326
CTGCAAGGTGCAAACAAGCGATCGCCCTACCAATAGAAACAAGTATATATTGTAGAGACTGATTTTCTTGATTGAGCAGAAATTATCCTCAAATCTCAACTAAGAACCGATATCCACCTGACCTCGAAACCAGAAGTAAGGTGTAGCAATAGCAATGTTCAGAGATATATTTATACTGCTAAAGAAATTAATCGCCAAATGGATGAAGTGGATGGTGCGATCGCACCTACAACCGCAATTCAGGACAAGCGATCGCTATACTCCCGCCCATTGCTCACGCCCTTCAACTCAGCCTTGCAGTAAATTAAAGTCGCCACATCTCAATTATTCGCTATTCGCGAATATAGAATAAAGGAAAGAAAGCGCATAAAGCGATGCTCAAACCGCAAGATATCGTTGCCATACTCAAAGTCCACAGTTGGGAAAAAGCAACCTGGACTTACAGCACACTCGCTCAAAGCTTGGGTATGAGTGCCTCAGAAGTTCATGGTGCGCTTTCTCGATGTGCAGCAGCAGGCCTCTATGATGGCGAAAATCGCAGGATTTTGACCCAAGCCCTACTAGAATTCTTAGTTCACGGGCTGCGCTATGTATTCTATGCCCAACCCGGCCCCTTAAGTCGGGGACTGCCAACGGCGCATTCGGCTGAGCCGCTAAAAAGCAAGCTGATTGCCTCACCGTCGGAGGTTTATGTCTGGCCTGACCCTCAAGGTGTCGTCAGAGGGCAGGCGATCGCACCCCTGTACCGTTCAGTCCCTCAAGCTGCTAAAAACGATCCAGAACTCTACGCCTTGCTTAGCCTGATTGACGCGCTGAGAGTAGGTCGAGTGCGGGAACAGCGTTTGGCGGTTAGCGAACTTGAAAACAGGCTCGTTACCCTATGAACCCCCAGATATTGATGCTAGAAACAGTTGCCAGGGTACTCTCGACGGTACCCACTACCCTCGTCTTCACAGGAGGCGCAACCATATCACTTTACCTGGATGAAGCTGCGGCCCCCGACATTCGACCTATCGGCTCATAAGCACTTGCACTAAGAATTAGAGCGACTGCGTTTGTAAAACGGTACACCATAAAATTCTTCTTCCAATTTCTTCCACTTCACACTGGCGAACGAGCCAGTGGGAGCAAAAGCAAGGCGTTCGGCTCTTTTAACAAGTCCAGCGTATGACAGTGTTGTTTTTGTCTCACGCTTAAGCTGGACAAGCACTATCGGAGTACATTCTCCTTCGCCAATACCCATTTGGGACAGATGGTTTATAAAGTCTTGTTCTGGGAAGATCAACTCCGCAGCAAAAACATTTGCACCAATCTCGATTCTTTCATTCTCATTAAAGCCACCGCACCACAAGGTAGGCAGATTACTATCGACCAAAAAATGTTTGAGTTCGTGCCCCATAGTAAAGATTTTGGGATCTTCCGGCAGGTTGCGGTTGATCATGATTGTCGGCCCTAACTCATCATTGAAGAAGGCACCGTTTAGATCTCTAAACCTGGATTTGCAGAAATTATACTTATTGGGCCATAAATCTACTTTGATTCCATATCCTTTGTAAATACGTCTTAGATCTGAACTGCGTACTTGTGGAGTATCCAACCCATTTTTTGAGCGAATGTCGCGTGCAAGAGCTTTCATCTCCTCGTAGTAATCAGTTCGACTCATCAGCTCAGGTGTATTCTAGAATTACACACTAGATGTGTGGTAAAAACGCATTTTGAATCGATTTTACCACTATATGTATAAACATGAGCAGATCACCTCTCTGTTTATTCGGTTTTTTTCCTCTTGCGCCCTGCTTTCGGCTTCGAGCCCTGCGGATAAAGGCTTCGAGCCTTGCGGAACTCAGCATACTGGCGTAATTCCTCAAGGTCTTCAGGGGATAACTGTTTAGCTGTACGCAACAGCGCAGTGATTTGGTCATTAGCTGAAGTCTCCTCTGGGGGAAAGAACTGTAAAATTGACACTCCGAAAAACCGCGAGAGTCGCTCAAGGTCTTCAATGGTTGGGCGATAAGTGGCAGTCTCCCAACGAGAGATTGTATTTGCGGTGATTCCCAGAGCCTTTGCAAGCGCTTCTTGGGATAGCCCCTCCCCTCCCCCATAACTCGTTCGTAGATCTCGTATTCGCCCCCCAACATACTCAATTAAGCTCATCTGTTTTTGGTTCCTACAACGATCCTCTACCCGAAACTGTCCTTTAAGAGGATATTACTTTCCTGTTCCTGTTGACGATCTCCTTTACCAAAGGTTACTATCCTAAATAAGGACTGCATTCCAACACAAAGAGGACAGAAGCTATCCAAAGCTTCCGACAAACGTCACACTCCCGGTCGGTTTTCGGGAATTGTAATTTCAAACAGGAGTTTTCTAATGAAGGCTGAATTAAGAAAAGAAGCAGAAGAACAGTCCAGAGGGGCAAAGCCAGTCACCGTAACGGTGAACTCGCGCCCTGTCACCTTTTCCGAACACAAGGTTACAGGTTTGGAGATTAAACAAGCTGCTATCAAGCAAGGCGTATCCATCCAGAAAGATTTTGTTCTATTTGAAGTCAAGGACAATGATTCCCTCAACCAGATTGGGGATTGTGACACCGTGACTCTTCACAAAGAGCAGGTGTTTCGGGCAACTGCGCCAGACGACAACTCATAGGAGGCAGCGATGACACCTGAAGTTGAACAAGCGATCGCCGAAATTAAGCGGGCTTTTGATGGGCATCCCGTTGATGCGGAGCCAGAGCCACAAGGGGGCGCGTACATCAGGGTTCACAATCTGTTGATTGGCGAACAATACGTCCCTACCACTAGCTGGGTTGGCTTCCAGGTTGGCTTTCAGTATCCCTATGCCGATGTGTACCCACATTTTACTGATGGGAGCCTACGTCGGGCTGACGGTCGAGCCTTGGGTGCTGGATTATCATCAGGCATCATTTGGCAAAAGCGGAAGGTAATCCAACTATCGCGTCGCTCGAACCGTTGGAACCCAGCCATTGACACCGCTGCTACCAAACTGACTAAAGTCCTTGCTTGGGTAAGATCTCAATGAAAACTCCCGTTTCACTCACCATAGATGAGCCGCTCTTTGAAAAACTCTACCATCATCTTTTTCCTGGTGACGGTGACGAGCATGGAGCAGTAATTGCGACAGGTATTGCACAGACTCCTCGTGGCACCCGTCTGCTCGCACGAGAAGTTTTTCTGGCTCAAGACGGTGTTGACTACGTACCCGGCACCCGTGGCTACCGCGCCCTGACCGCAAAATTTGTGGCACAGGTATCAGGCTACTGTGAGGCTCAGAACTTGTGTTACCTGGCTGTGCATTGTCATGGGGGACAGGATGATGTTTGTTTTTCAGCTGATGATATGGCATCCCATAAGCGGGGATATCCAGCTTTGCTAGATATTACTAAAGGTGGGCCAGTCGGTGCGCTCGTGTTTGCAGCCAATGCGGTCGCGGGAGACATTTGGACTCGCTCTGGTCGATTTCCCCTCAGTCATCTGAGTGTGATTGGTTCGCGTGTACGAAAACTTTATCCCTCTCCCCAACCTCGACCTCCCCATGCAGATCCAATCTACGATCGCCATGCCCGGTTGTTTGGCGATCTGGGACAGAACATTCTTTCTAACTTAAAGGTTGGAATTATTGGTTTGGGAGGTGGTGGCTCACTCTTAAACGAATGGTTATCCCGTCTGGGAGTCGGTCATATTGTTGCCATTGATTTTGACAAAATCGAGCTGACAAATCACCCCCGCATTGTTGGCTCAACTCGTTGGGAGGCAATGGCTTGGTTAACCAAATCTCGCAATCCCTGGCTGCAAAAACTTGGATCTCGATTAGCTGGTTATAAAGTGCATATTGCACGACGGGTAGCCAAGCAAGCAAATCCATCAATCCGCTACGATGCTGTTGTGGGTAACATTGTGGATGAGCCAATCGCTCGATTGCTTACAGACGCAGACTTTATCTTCTTGGCGAGTGACTCTATCCAGAGCCGCCTTGTGTTCAATGCTTTAGTGCATCAGTACCTCATTCCAGGAATTCAGATTGGTGCTAAGGTTTCTGTGGATAAAAATACTAAACAAGTTGGCGATATCTTCACTGCTACCCGCCCCGTACTTCCCTTTGCCAATGGCGGCTGTTTGCATTGTCATGAGTTGATTCCTGCTGCTCGACTACAGGAAGAAGCTCTCAGCGAAGAAGAGCGTCGGACTCAACGTTATGTCGAGGATGATGATGTTGCACAACCGAGCGTCATTACCCTCAATGTCCAGTCTGCTGCCCAAGCCGTAAATGATTTTATGATGATGTTTACGGGTCTATATCAGCCACAAGTTACGCTATGCCATCAAATGAGTTTTGTAAGAGAACGTAGAATAAGCAAGGTTGCTCCTCGTTCTAACGACACTTGCTTAGACTGTAGTAACAGTCCTCGGAGCCGTCGGGCTCGTGGCGATCGTTTACGTCTCCCTTGTAGGATACCAAAATGTTGATTGCTTGAGCTGATGTTAGTCTAACGATCTGATATCAAGAATTGTCTTACTTTGGCATCTTTCCAGTGTCAACACGCAGACTTAAAACTTATCAATATACTTATCCCGCCTATCGGCTCTACTAAGCCAACCTGCCCGAAAAACCGAATCTTTATTACCCGGTGCGCTCCACCGAATGTAGTCTTGTCGATGCCTTTCATTAAGCGCCCTTGCTAGTTGTTTCGGGTCAGTAATAGTACCAACTTCCCTCAAATATTGTCTCGACCTTCCCACTCCCGAATTAATAGCAATGTCGGCACATACTTCAAAAGCAGGTTGAGACAACTCAGCACAACCACCAGGTGCAAAATAATCCTGCTTGTAAATCTGTGCAACCGCAGTCTTGAATGCCGAGGGATTCTTATCATAAGCAAACTTCACAAACATAGATGGATGAGCGTTAAATCCTGCACCATTACCTGATAGTAAACCATTCCGATGATTCCAGCCAACGCTAGGGATAATTCCCATGCACGTAAAGCCTTTTTGTCCCTGAAACCAGTTGCCACTGTCGTTCCCCAAATTTTGACAGCCTCCCTCAAAGCCAAAAGCTAATTGTAATGCGGCTTCTGCTTTAGTATTTGGTATGCTCACAGCATCTTTTTGTGTTTTTCCAGTAACTTTATCTGTCGCAATTTGAGCAACACTAATTAACTGCTGTCCGGGTTCGGATTGGATGACGGGTGGCACTAAAATATATGCTCCCGTCAGTGCAACTACTCCCCAAGTAACCAGCCTAAAATCAAATTCATCCCGATGTTGAATTTTATAAATTGTCATTGACTGTCCTCTGGCAATTTACCTGTTAAAGCTTGATAAACATAGCCCGTTTGTGGCGGCACTTTCTCGCCATCATTTCCACCTAGCCGCTGTTGAAAATGAAGGTGCGGCCCAGTACCCGCCGTACCCGATTTCGCAATGACTGTGCCTACTTTCTGCAAACCACTTTTGCACTCTCCAACTGGCAAATGTACGTAGTCAAACGACAAATTCCACTCTGGTACAGAGAAGCTGGCAACCCAACCCCAGCGGCCATTAGACCAACACCGGACATTGACAGTGCCTCCGACTGGCCCTATTGCATACAGAGGCGTGTACATCGGAGTGGCCACATCTGTTCCAAAGTGCATTGAACTGCAACCAACACAGGGAGAACTGCGGGGACCGTAAGCAGACGTTACTGGGAATCCTGCAATGCTTTGACCGCTGCGTGGTGAAAAAGCCCATGAACCTGCGAATTGGGGAGGTGTCTTGGAACCGCTGCTGGAAATAGTCGGGGCTAGGGTTGTTGGGCTTACCGCAGCAGGCTGTATGCTGTTGTGGGCAGTATTCGCTATCTGTGACTTCACTTGTCCTCCCCTCACCATCACTCCAACAGAGTTCTGCAATATTTGGTTAAGCCCAGGCGCTAAAATAGCGATCGCTATCCCCGTAACCACAACAGCAGTAATAAAATCCCCCCGGCGATAAGCAGTATCCAAACGGACTGGATTGTGCTGATAGCCAGATTCAGGAGAATAGACAATAGAAGATGTGTCAACAGGAAAC
>NZ_JAQMUA010000477.1:0-2695 GCF_028330895.1 Kamptonema animale CS-326
AGCGCCCACCCTACGTTTAATTATCTTCGACCACTTAAGCCAGACAAGCAGCTAAATCTTCATCAGGTGTTGTAATCGCTTTCAAATTATACTTTTCTGACAGCAACTTAAACACATTTGGAGAGATAAAGGCTGGTAAAGTTGGCCCTAAACGGATATCTTGAATCCCTAAATAAAGCAGGGTTAGCAAAACTGCAACCGCTTTTTGTTCGTACCAAGAAAGAATCATTGATAACGGTAACTCATTCACTCCCATATCCAAGGCATTAGCTAAACCTAATGCAATTTGAATGGCGGAATAAGCATCATTACATTGACCTACATCCATTAAGCGAGGAATTTCACCGATGAATCCCAATTTTTGATCGAAAAAGCGGAACTTACCACAGGCGAGAGTTAAGACAATACAATCTTTAGGTACTTTTTCAACAAATTCTGTGTAGTAATTGCGGTCTGGTTTCGCACCGTCGCATCCTCCTACTAGAAAAAAGTGCTGAATTTTTCCCTGCTTAACTAATTCAATCACATCACCAGCCAAATTTAACACCGCATTCCGGGCAAAACCTGTCATTACTTTGCGGGGTTCTTCATCTTGGGTAAATCCGGGTAATTCTAAAGCTTTTTGAATTGCTGGGCTAAAGTCAGCGATGATTTCTTGTGCTGATAAGTGAATGACACCGGGCCAATTTACGGGGCCAAGAGTAAATAATTTCTGTTGGTAATTATCATGTGGTGGCATGAGGCAATTAGTTGTGAGGATAATTGCGCCGGGAAATTTAGCGAAATCTTTGGTTTGATTTTGCCAAGCAGTGCCATAATGACCGTAGAAATGAGGATATTTTTGCTTTAATTCTGGGTAGCCGTGTGCTGGTAATAATTCCCCGTGAGTATAGATGTTAATGCCTGTATTTTTGGTTTGTTCGAGGACAGCGGCGAGTTGTTGGATATCGTGACCGGAGACTAGAATACACTTGCCTTTTTTGGGGTTTAGAGGCACAACTGTGGGCACGGGATGACCGTATGTTTCTGTATGGCCGCTATCGAGGAGTTCCATCGCCCGAAAGTTGACTTCTCCCACTTTTAATGCCAGATTTACCCAGTCATTTAAAGTAAGTTTTGGGTTATCGAGGGCGACTAATGCTTCGCTACAAAATGCGTAAAGATTATTGTCTTCTTGACCTAATTCTAGGGCGTGGAAGGCGTAGGCGGCTAAGCCTTTGATACCGTAAAGTACGGTAAGTTTAAGGGAAAATATATCGACATCGCCGCCTGCTTGGCTGATGAATTGATAGGATACTTCTTGACCTTGTTGTACTAGATTCTCCTCAAAGTTAGGCGTAAACTTAGCAAGGTCAGACCATTCTATGGGGGTCGTAACTATTTGCTGAACTTGAGTTTTTAAGTTTTCTCGCAGTTCGATGGCGTGGTGAATATATTCCGCAAAACTTTTAGTGCTAAAATTAACATTAGTCATGGTCGCGAATAGAGTTTCGCAGGTAAAAACATCAGCTTCGCGGGTAGGAATACCTAATTTACGAGCTTGAATTACTACGGGCGCGAGTCCTCGCAAACAGTGAATTAATAAGTCTTGTGTGGCGTTAACTTCTGGACTTTTACCGCAAGCCCCCCATTGATGGCATCCTTGTCCGCTGGCGGTTTGTTCGCATTGTTCGCAAAACATAAGCTTGTTCTCCTGTTAGTTTTCTCTACCTGTGTTTACTGTAGGGTGGGAGATGAGATAATTACCTTGACTTAAGTCAATACTTGAAAATTTATAGGAATTATGGGAGTTGAAATTAGGGAGTTTATAGAAAATATTCGGCTGTGGCGGGGTTTAGCTGATGAGCAGTTAGATGCTATCGTTGAGATTGCAATCGCAGGTACTTATGCTAAAAATCAGTTAATTTTTTCTGAAGGGGAACCAGGGACAGGTTTTTTTGCTGTCAAGTCTGGCAGAGTTAAGCTGTTCAAAGTTTCTGCTGAAGGGAAAGAACAAATTTTGCATTTGTTTGGGCCTGGAGAACATTTTGCTGAGGTGCCGGCTTTTGATGGGGAATGTTTTCCTGCTTCTGCGATAGCTTTGGAAGTGACTGAGTTATTATTTTTTCCTCGGACTGCTTTTTTGAATTTGCTTGAGGAATATCCAAGTATTGGGATTAATATGTTAGCACTTTTTGCGCGGCATTTACGACGGTTTGCTCAGCTTATTGAAGACCTGTCTTTGAAGGAGGTTCCGGGGAGGTTGGCGGCTTATTTATTGTATTTATATGGGGATTCGCAGGTTGTATCGGGTGCGGTGGTAGAGTTGGATATGACTAAGGCGCAGTTGGCGGCTTTTTTGGGGACTATTCCTGAGACTTTATCGCGGGTTTTTGCTAAGTTGAGTCAGGAAGGTTTGATGGTGATTGATGGTTCTAGGATTACTTTGTTGGATGTGCGCCGTTTGAGGATGTTGGCGGGTGGTAAGAGGGGTTAAATTAGATTATGTTTCAATCCCTAATAGGGATTTAGTTTAATTGGAACTCCTTAACGACTGTGCTTATATTTACTTTGCTCTGTTTCAATCCCTGATAGGGATTTAGTTTAATTGGAACGAAATTTTACACCGTATAAATCGGTACGGCAAACTAAGACCGTTTCAATCCCTGATAGGGATTTAGTTTAATTGGAACAATATCAATTTCCTGAGCCAACA
>NZ_JAQMUA010000042.1:0-15302 GCF_028330895.1 Kamptonema animale CS-326
ATGGCTAATTGCTAATGGCTAATGGCTAATGGCTAATTGCTAATTGGGGAAAATTTCTCCCCCTCTCCGAGTTGTAGGGTGGGCGCTCGCCGCCAACGATCTATCACTATGAATTACAAGGTTGTTTGCGGCGAGCGCCCACCTTACCTTTAATTACTACTTCGTTACACCCAACCTACAGTTAACAGTTAACAGTTAACAATTAAAAAATATCAGCGGGATCGGCAGCACTAAGTTTTCGGACTGCCACTGCACCTGAAGCACAACACATTACAAATGTCAATATTAAAACAGTAATAGCTTTCGCCACTGTCATATACATTGGCAAACTTGTAGCCGTTCTACCTAAATTATAAAGAACAGTAGAAATAGCAAATCCTGGCAAATAACCAATGATTGCCAAAATCATAGCTTCTTGAAACACCACACCCAAAAAGTAGATATCCTTATATCCCATAGCCTTGAGCGTAGCGTACTCTGGCAAGTGATCCGAGACATCAGTATAAAGAATTTGATAAACAATCACGATCCCAACTATAAATCCCATCCCTGCTCCCAGAGTGAAAATAAATCCAATTGCTGTACTTTCCTCCCAATATTTTCGCTCAACTTCTACAAACTCTGCTTTTGAGGAAATTCTAACATCGTTAGGCAAACTTGCTCTCATTTCACTCACAACTTTCTGAACATCAGTTCCCGGCTTTAAGTGAATAATTCCTATATCAATTATTCCTTTCTTCCGTTTATTAAAAATCCGTAAAAAGTTTAAATCGCTAGTAATCGCATTCCCATCCGCGCCAAAAGATGCACCTAAAGTAAACAATTCACCTACTTTTATGCGGCGATTTTCTATCTCTGTTTCTACAATTTTCCCACTCTCGAAATAATCCTTTATTGGCCCGAATTCTGCTCTAGAAGCATCATCAAATAAAACCAAATCTGGCATTTTTATTAGATCCTGTTTCTCAGTTACACTGGGCAAAATAAAGCTCCGCTGGGACGGATCGATGCCAATAACCATAATTTGACGAGTATTTCGTTTTGTAGGATCGGGATTTTTCCACAACCCTAAACCAATATAAATGGGGCTAATAGATTCTACACCATCAAAAGCAAGGGCTTGATATAAACGCCTCTGAGGAAAGCTTTTCAGCGCAATTAATGCCGTAGATTGGGTGCTTGTTAAAAAAATATCGCCGTCTAATTTAGAATGAAAAGTGATGGCACTTTCAAATAGCGCATCCCTAAATCCAAACTGCATAAACATTAGTAAATCTGCAAAGCCAATCCCAGCTATTGCTACTAATAAACGGGTTTTCTCTCGTGTTAGCTGCAACCAAGGTAGAGGAATTTTTAGAAGCATATTTTCTAGTGTTTAAATAGAGATTTTCACTTCAACCTGTAAGTTAGTTAGGTTAGTAACTTTCTTACTGGCATCTGGATCGAGGCGAATTTTGACTTCAACAACTCTAGCATCTGTATCGGCTGCGGGGTCAGTATTAAGGACATCTTTTTTACCGATTTGTTTGCCAATTAAATCGACTGTTCCCTCTAATGTTCCATTCAAAGCGCTACTGGTAATAATGGTTCGCTGACCTCGACGAATTAGACCGATATCCGTTTCATAAACCTCAGCGATTACATACATTTGATTGGTGCGGCCGAGGTCAACGATGCCGTTGTCAATAGAAATGCGTTCTCCCTGTCTGGTGTTAATTTTTAATATTTGACCGTCTGTGGGGGCTTTTACAGAGCTTAAATCAAACTCTGCTTGGGCTTTTTCTTTGGCTGCGATCGCGCGTTCGACTGCGGCAGAAGCTGCTTGCACGTCTTCGGGTCGAACTTCTGCTATTTTATCGAGGGTAGCTTCCGCTTGATTAATCTGAGCAGGGCCAGTTTCTAGTATTTGGTTGAGTTCAGCTTTTGCTTGGTTAACGTCTTGAGCTAATGTTTCTAGGGTTTGGTTTAATTCAGCTTTTGCTTGGTTAACTTGCGCTCTACCAGTTTCTAGTGTTTGCGTCAAATTTGCCTGACCTTCCTTAATTTGTTGTTGCAGCGTTTGCACGGTTTTGTTAAGGTTAGCTTTGGCTTCTTTGATTCTCTCAACTCCTGTTTCTACTGTTAAGCGTTTACTATCGTAAGCGGAAGCAGAAATCGCTCCAGTTTGATATAGTTCTAGATTGCGTTTGTCTTCTGCATTTGCATTTCTTAATTCCGCTTCTAAGCGGTCAATTGTGGCATTGCGAGCCGCAATTTCTCCTCGCAATTGAGCTTGAAGGTTGGCAAGTTTTGCTTGTTCTACCTGAGTTTGTCTTTGCAGTTGAGCCTGAAGTCGGGCAAGATTAGCCTCGGCTACTTCTGTTTGCCTTTGGAGTTGAGCTTCTAAACGAGCAACTTTAGCTTGTTGAGCTTCGGTTTCTCTTTGAAATTGAGCTTCTAAACGGGTAATTTCTGCTTGTTGAGCCGAGATTTCTCCAGTTTTGGCTCCGGCTTTAATTTTAGCTAATTCTGCTAGTTGGAATTTTACTTCTTTTTCCGCTTCTTCTAATGCTGCTCTGAGGCGATCGCGACTATCTAAAATCGCAATTACTTGCCCCTCCCGCACGCGATCGCCTTCTTCCACTCGCAGTTGATCTATTTTCGATCCCTCCGACAGAGATGGGGCTGCTACTTTAATCACTTCCCCCTTCGGAGACAGCCGCCCTAAAGCCGTGACAGTTTTGGGAGCTACTGGAGTGGGGGCACTAGCGGGTACAGCGGCGGTGGAGGTCGAAGGTTCTGGCTTTCCAAGTTTAGAAACTTGCCAGAAACCTAGTAGCGCGAGCGCAACCGCAGCAGCACTCGCTAACAAGACAGTCCACCGTCCCGCAGGCTTTGAGAATGTTTTATCTTTCGGCCATGACTCCTTTCCCATAATCTTAATTAAGACATACTTTCTTAGTGGGTGGCGGACTTATTTAATTGTAAATGACAGCGCTCTTTATCCCGTTAGTTATTTGAAATTTGCAGGAATCTGGATTGATTTATCAAGGCTCAGAGTGCATATTTAGATACGATGTCTACTGATAGATTTACGGAGATCTCCTTTGGTTTTTATGGTAAAATTTACGTAGGATTGCTTAGAGCCACCTTTAAATCCTCAGTAAAAACCGCATCAAATAGTACAGTTCTCATGTAGCGATCGGCCCATTCTGACCCAAAAGCTTTTTCAAGTACCCGCCGGGTTTTGTCATTCTGTTGCTGTTGGGTGCAATAATAGGTTTGAGCAGCCACGATTTCGGCTTGCTCCTCAGTAGATACGGGTTTTGAAGCGATCGCCAGTTGACAGTTTATTTCTACGTAGGACTCCACCATCGACAAAAACTGAGCTTCTTCTTCCACTGAGCTCGGTCGCACAAATAGGCAAAATTCTGAGAAAATATCGCCCCAGTCTGGTACTTGGCGGTACTCAGAAAAATTGTTCTTGGGTAATGTACTTAGAGCGCTGCGGTAGCTCTCCGGTAAACTACGGTCAGCACTTAGAGGTGAGAGATCCGCGATCGCAGCACTAATCACTCCCCGTCCCGCCACTATATCCGTACCAAACATCGGTAAAGCATAGTTCGATCTAGGGAACATCACGCAGTGCAAAATATCCAGGTTTGACCCCACCTTCGCCAATTCCAAGTGAATTTTACGGAACTGGGGGGTTTGGAAACACTTATTTTCAATAATCAGTTTTTCTCCCTCCAGGCGACCTTCCACGTAGCCCAGCTCAGCAGGTAGATAGTATGGTTCTAGGTCTAGATAGCGTTGCCAGACTGATTCCATCCGGTCTGCTAGCTGACGGATTAAAGAGTGTTGTTCTCTCCGTAGGGAAGAGGGTGATGTTTCTAACATTGCTAAACAACTCCAATAAAATTTTATTTTGTGCTAGTGCAGTCTGGCTCCCAGGCTTGTATATTTGAGCATATCAGGAAATCCGTGCGAAAATTCACCAAAAATCTCCACTTTCAATGGCCTTTTACCCTTAGTCCTTGGCACTTTGTATCTTTCTGAGATGAGCAAGTTTTATTAAAAGTGCGATCTTCTTTTTATTCTTTGCCTAAATCTACTTACGTAACGCCGCCCTCTGGGCGGTTGAATCACCGCCCGGAGGGCGGCGTTACATTTATCAAAAAAATAAAATTGTCTTAACCGACGAAAAGGGTTACTATACCTTAGAATTTCAACCGCAGATCGATGTTAATTTAAAGAAAGCTTATAGGAGGAAAGTATGTTTGGTTTAGGATTGCCCGAATTAGGAGTTGTTGCCTTTATTGCTATCTTAATATTCGGCCCCAAAAAACTCCCCGAATTAGGAAGCGCGATCGGCAAAACCTTACGAGATTTCAAAGAAGGAATTCTCCCCCCTGAAGCAGAACCCGCCGACCCAGAAAAAGAAGAACCTAAAAAACCGGAAATATAACGGTTAACTGTTAACGGTTAACAGTTAACCGTTAACTAATCAGCCTTGATTCACAACCGTTGCCTTCAAGCCTTCTTGAGCTTGTAACTGACTAGAAATAGCTGGAGAAACCCCCAGATCCTTAATCGGTTTTCGAGCCTCAATCAAACTCAGAGCACCGCTAACACTCTCAGGTAAAATCACCACCAAACTCCCCGGCGGCGCATTATCCAAAGCCTTATTTACTGCTGTAGTTTCATCCAAAATTGACTCATATTCAACCTTAGATTTCCCATTTTCTTGCGAGTTCAGCGCCTCTCTAATTCCCTGGGAAATTAACTCTGCCGCCGAACCCGCAGGCCGTCCCCGCCTATCAGCATCCTCCTTAACAATAATCCTGTCAAAAATCTTGGCTGAAAGCTTACCCAGCGTCACAAAATCCTCATCTCGCCTGTCTCCAGGGCCACCTACCACACCGATATGGACTCCCGGCCAATTCCGTACAAAACTCCCCAAAGCTTCATAACTATGAGCATTGTGGGCATAATCGACCAAAGCGTGATAAGTTCCCAAATTAAACAAATTCATCCGCCCCGGAGTTTGACCAGCGGAAGCCTCGAAGGTTGACAAAGCCGCCCGAATATGCTCAATCTTCACCCCTTGGGCGAAAGCCGCCAAACAAGCAGCTAAAGCATTGGCAATCATAAACGGTGCGCGGCCCCCCATAGTTAAAGGTACGTTTACCGCTTGTTCAATTCTCAGCGTCCAATCTCCCTTTAAAATCGATAAATAGCCGTGTTCGTAAACCGCCGCTAAGCCTCCCGCAGCAGTATGTCTGGCTACCAACTCGCTGTCAGGATTCATAGAAAAATAAGCTACTTGTGCCTTCACGCGCTGGGCCATTTTCGCCACCAAAGGGTCATCGGCATTGAGGACTGCACAGCCATTAGGCATCACGGACTCCGCCACTACACTCTTGAGGGTGGCTAATTGCTCTACGGTATCGATGTCACCAATGCCCAAATGGTCGGCGGCGACATTCAAAACTACGCCCACATCGCAGTGTTCAAAACCCAAACCGGAACGCAAAATGCCGCCCCGTGCGGTTTCTAGGACTGCGACTTCTACTGTCGGGTCAGAGAGAATTAAATGAGCGCTTTGGGGTCCGGTATTGTCTCCCGATTCCACGAGATATTCACCGATGTAGGTTCCGTCTGTAGTCGTGTAGCCAACTGTTTGACCAGTTTGCTTGACAATGTGAGCCAGTAGGCGAGTTGTGGTAGTTTTGCCATTGGTGCCGGTTACGGCTAAAATCGGCACTCGGCTGGGCTGAAACTGGGGAAATAGCATATCCAGTACCGCGCCGGCGACATTACGGGGCAAACCTTGGCTGGGTGCAACGTGCATTCTGAACCCAGGGGCGGCGTTGACTTCGACGATCACGCCGTTTACCGATCGCAACGGTTGGGAAATATCCGCAGTGACAATATCGATCCCGGCAATATCCAAGCCAATAATCTTGGCTACCCTGGAACACAGCCAGAGATTTTCTGGGTGAATCTCATCAGTGCGATCGACGGCAATACCGCCGGTACTGAGGTTGGCTGTTGCCCGTAAAAATACTCTCTGACCTAGTGGTGGCACCGATTCCATCGTGTACCCTTGCTTATTGAGCAAGTCCAAGGCAAGTTTATCGATGGTAATCCGGGTGAGTACATTGTCGTGTCCATCGCCCCGTTGGGGGTCGCGGTTGACTGCTTCGATCAGCGCTTCGATGGTAGATTTCCCATCTCCAACTACGTTCGCGGGTACTCGTTCCGCCACGGCGACGACTTGACCGTTAACTACTAATACTCGGTGGTCGCGGCCGGTATAAAAGCGTTCAATAATTATGCTTTTGCTTTTGGAGGCGGCGCTGGCGAGGTCGTAGGCTTCCTCTGCTTCTTCCCAAGAGTTGATATCGATGGTGATCCCGCGTCCGTGATTGCCATCTAGGGGTTTAATGACTATGGGATAGCCGCCAACATCTGCGATCGCATCTTGTAGTTCGTCTAAATAGTTAATCACCGTACCTTTGGGAACGGGAACTCCTGCGTCGCGGAGAACTTTTTTCGTACCTTCTTTATCGCAGGCCAATTCTACGCCCAAAATGCAGGTGCGATCGCTCAGAGTTGCCTGTACCCGTTTTTGGTGAATCCCGTAACCCAGTTGAATCATAAACCTGGCACTCAACTGCATCCAGGGAATGCCGCGAGTCTCAGCTTCTTTAACAATAGTTTCCGTAGAAGGGCCTAGAGCTGCGGCGGCAGCAAATTCTTGAAGGTCTTTGATATCTTGAGCTAACTCTTCTTGCGGATAAGTCCCGGTATTAACAATACTTTGGCACAGCCGCACGCCTGCTCTGGCAGCGTAACGCCCTGCTTGTTCGTTTTGATACTCAATTACTACTTGATATGTACCGGGAGTTGAAGTCTCGCGGGTGCGGCCAAATCCCATTGGCATTCCTGCCAATTGCTGAAGTTCTAAGGCTACGTGCTCAACGATGTGGCCCATCATTGTCCCTTCTCGGACGCGCTGCAAAAATCCGCCCCGGCAGCCAGGGGAACAGTAGTGTTCGATTAAACTGGGTAGGACGCTGGTTAATCCCTCGTAGAAGCCGGGAATTTGAGCTGAAGTTTTATCTGCCAAATCTTCTAGTTCTAGACGCATGACGACCAGCTTGTGCCGTCTAATGCTCCAGTAGTTGGGGCCGCGTAAGGTCTGGATTTTTTGTATTTTCATGGCAGTCTTAGAGGATTGTGGGTCGCAGGTGTCGGAGAAGCATTGCCCATAGTTATTCAATTTCAAGCTTGATTACTCGATAAACTGTTCGCAGCGAACAGTTTTGCTATGAGTTTTGAGTTTAGGGATTTAGTTGGAGTTTCGACACTCCGGCGGCCAACTGGTATTGGGACAAGTTTCTGATTGCACGGCTTTGCCAGAGCGCATATTGTAACAATCCCCGTGACAGAGGATGTGCAGGCGCAGGTTAAAGAGGCTCAAAGGTTCTGTGGCTTCCACCACAGGCTCGTTGGTGTGAAATATCTCTCTAGTATCGACGATCGTTACTGTGCCTTTACCCATGATGCTAATGATGCCTTCGCCTTCAAACAGGGCACAGGTGTCCTCGTCGATGCCGATGCCGATGCGGTCAGGGTGAGAGGCGATCGCAGACAACAATCTAGCCATGCGATTACGATTGTGAAAGTGCTGGTCTACTATTACTTCTGGTATGATATCGAGCCCATTTGCCATATCAACTAAAGACCGATTCGGAGATGCGCCGCTACCCCCGCCTGCGATCATGTGGTGGCCCATCACTGCTGCCCCAGCGCTGGTACCAGCGAGGACGATTTTGCCTGCTTGGGCGGTGGTACGGATTTTTTCCATCAAGGGGGTATCGGAGAGCAAACCACACAGGCGCAATTGGTCGCCGCCGGTCATGAATACTCCCGTACAATCTTCTAAATAATCTTTCCATAATGGGTCTTCCCCTTGTTCCCGCTCGCGGATGTCGAGAACTTTGACCGCTTCTGCGCCCATTTCGTCGAAGATGGTGCGGTAGCGGGCGCTAATAGCTTCTGGATCTCGCGAAGCTGAGGGAATGATGGCCAGTCGAGCGCTTGTAGCTCCTGCGCGGTGAAAAAAAGTTTGCAGAATCTCCCGTCCGTGAACTTTGTCTTCCGCTCCTCCAATCACCATGATCGTTGTTGTGGTGCGCTGGGGAGTGTGTTCAAGGGCTTGAGATGTCAACTGCTGCATAGTGTATCTTCCTCTGTTTGGCTAAAATTGAGTCGTGCCGCTCCTGGTATGCTGCCAAGTCAGCTTGCGATCGAGATCGTTGGTTTTTTGCCCTGTTTTTGGTATTGGCGAAGCATACCGCCTGTGGGCTGGCTAAGGCAACTGGCCTGCAACGGAATGCAGTTCCTCCAGCTTGAGTTCGCGATCGCTTCTGAACCTTACTTTTCTGCTGGCTGTGAAGCAGAAGGCATAAGGGCAGAAGGTAGAAAAACTTAGCGATCTAGAAGGGCCCAAGGCAGAAAGCAATAAAAGCAATAGTTTCAGCAACTAAGAATCTCTTAATCAGCTTGGCGGTTGCTATAGAGCGCTGGCAATTTTCCTTCCTCGTAGTAATTTTTCTACAAAACCCGCCCACAATACAGCCAGGATTTAAGCGGCAAAGGAAAAACCTAAGACTTATCCGACTATAGGCATTTATTTATGAAATTCATGGTATTATAACTATACCTTTTTTGTGCCAAAATTTTGTGCTTTTGTGCGATCGCGATCGCGCTAATAATTCTACGATGACGATGAATCAAAGAGCAATTGTAGAAAACGGGCTTTCGTACCTGTGTTTTTAGCAGGGACAGATTGGAGAATTAACTAATTACTAAATTTACTGCCTCGTGCGATTTGATGTTCTGACTCTGTTTCCAGATTTTTTCACATCTCCCCTAAGTTCGGGGCTGATGGCCAAAGCTTTAGCGAAAAACATAGCTGAGGTAAATTTAGTCAATCCCCGCGATTTTACCGCAGATAAGCATCACCGAGTTGATGATGAGCCTTATGGGGGTGGTGTGGGTATGGTGATGAAACCGGAGCCCATCTTTGCGGCGGTGGAATCTGTGCCAATTTTACCGAGGCGTGAGGTGATTTTGCTCACTCCCCAGGGGGAGACGATGCAGCAACAGTTATTTCGGGATTTGGCTGGCGGGTACGATCAGTTAGTTTTGATTTGCGGTCATTATGAGGGTGTGGATGAGCGAGTGTTGCATTTAGTGACTCGCGAGGTGTCTTTGGGGGATTTCGTGCTCACAGCAGGGGAAATTCCCGCTTTGGCGTTGATTAATGGGGTGGTACGGTTGTTACCGGGAACGGTGGGGAAGGCTGAGTCGGTGGCTTTAGATAGTTTTGAGGATGGGTTGTTGGATTACCCGCACTATACCAGACCGGCGGATTTTCGCGGATTGAAGGTTCCTGATGTTTTATTATCGGGGAATCATGCTGAGATCGATCGTTGGCGGCGGACACAGCAGATTGAGCGGACACGGCAAAGACGACCGGATTTGTTAGACAAAGCCTAAAAAATCATCACAATTAAAAGTAAGTGTCAACACTCGATCGGAAAACTACAATTAATATTTTAAGAGGAAGGTAATAGTATAAGTATTGCCCACAGAAATTATAGAGGTAAGACCTGATTTCTAGGTCAATTTTTTTAAAGAAAGCGACAATCTTTTGAATAAATCAGGGGTTTGTGTAAGTCTTAGGAGGTTTAATGAACAAGAGTAATGATAAGTTTATTGATGGGTTTACTTGGGTTTTATGTGGAAATTTTTTACTGTGGTTTGTATTACTTTTTGTTATGGGCAATGCTATGAATAAAATTTCGTGGTTTGGCAATTGGATTAACCGATGTATTGATATCTCAAGTTTACCTTCTCCTGGTAGTTTTGGTCTAGCTAGGGGTCTGTGGCTATTTTCTTTACTTACTGGTAGTATTAGCTTTGCACAGCTTTGTTATATTATACCTTTGATAATTTGGGCGAAAAAAAGAGGAAAGTGGGAGTTTATTAAGGGAGTTTTTGTCGCTAGCGTGACTACAATTTTATTGGTAGCTAATTGCTTTGTCTCTGTAGTTTTTTGTTGATGATGGAGAATATTACACTCGAATCAAATATTTGCTATTCTTTTGCTGACGATACTTAGAGAAATTATGGAGTAAAATAGATCGGTATTTCTCTGTAAGAAACAGATTGCCCTAATTAAGCTATAGTATTATCAGGTAATGTTCTCATATAGCCTACTCACAAATGCCTCCCTCTAAACCTTACCAACCCTTACTACTCAGACTCCTACATGGAGTTAACGCTGTGATAGCAGTACTCGCAATTTTAACCGCTTTTGTGGTGTACAATAACTATGATGGTCGCTTTGGAAAATTGCCACTTCCTCAGTTGGAACACATCATTGGAATTCATGGCACTTTTGGTAAACTCTTAATTTTAGGTGTGATGCCAGCCTTTGCATTATACAGCTTTCATATCGGTCAAAAACGTTTGATTCAGCCAGATTCGTTAGCTAAAATAACGCAATTGAGTAAACCGATTGGGTGGTACAGCTTTCACCGTACTGTCAATACAATCATGCTATTAGCACTAACTTTTTCGATTGTGTCTGGTAGTATGGTCAAGGAAGAATGGCTACCTGCGGGAGAATTAACGCGGATTTGGTACACTCTTCACTTAATAGGATGGGCAATTCTAGTCTTGTGTCTAGCCTTGCATTTACTAATGAGTGCAAAGATTGGGGGATTTCCTCTGATTGTCTCTATGTTTGAGGCCAAGTATCGTCCTAATGATTCTTCTTTGACTGATTGGCTGCATAAAATTCGCTCTTTAATAAGACGCTCTTAATTAAGAATATGCGACGAAATATTATCCTCATTATTGTAGAAGTATTAGTCATGGGTGGCTGGATATTTGCCTTGTTAGCACCTATTTTATTTCCTTAAATGTATGGCTTAAATTTATGGGTTTTGCTAAGCTTAGCTGCTAAATCTAACTTGGCAATGCTTAACAAAGTTAGATTTACCCCTGGCGTTAGTGCCGATAAATAATTTAAAGTCTTATTATAATAGATTTTGAGAGGCAATCGCTCCGATCTTGTCAAATATTTGCTATCATTAAATATCATACCAGCTTATAAGCCAGATGAACAACACTACGATGTCACTAGGTATAGAAAGTTTACCAACAAATTTGATTACCGATGATGGTGAGCCGATGGAAAGCAATAACCATAGAATTTCGATGAACTTACTCATCCAGTCTCTCAAATATCACTGGCGAGATAGGCAAGACTTTTTTGTAGGAGGCAATATGTTTGTCTACTACAGCGCTAACCAAGTCAAAAATCAAGACTTCAAAGGCCCTGATTTCTTTGTGGTTTTAGATGTAGATGGAACTATAAATAGAGATGCTTGGATTGCTTGGGAAGAAGATAGCCGCCTCCCAGATGTAGTAGTTGAATTAATGTCTCCCTCAACTGCTGAAGTAGATTTAACCACCAAAAAAGATATCTACGAGCGTAAATTAAAAACCCAAGATTATTTTGTCTACGAACCCAATACTGCCACTTCTCTCAGAGGTTGGACGTTAATCAATCGTCGGTATCAATCATTATCTCTTAACGAAAAAGAGAGATTATATTGTGAGTCTTTAGGGCTATGGCTGGGTGTATGGGAAGGGAAAGTAGAAAACTGTCAAGGTAATTGGTTGAGGTTTTTTGATATAGAGGGAAATTTAGTATTGATGGGAGATGAAGCCGAAACTCAAAGAGCCGAACTAGAGCAACAGCAGAAAGAGCAGGCTATACAACAATTAGAGATTGAAAGGCAACAAAAAGAACGGTTAGCTGCTAAGTTAAGGGAGTTGGGCATTAACCCTGATGAAATTTGATTGCTGGATATTATAGAATGTCCGATTGATTTTTTTTCCATACTGGAATATTGTAGGTTATCTCTGAAAGCAAGAATTATATGAACATCCGTATTGGCAATGGTTACGACATTCACCAACTGGTAAGCGATCGCCCCCTCATTTTAGGCGGAGTCAACATTCCCCACGAATTAGGATTACTCGGCCACAGCGATGCAGACGTACTCACCCATGCGATTATGGATGCCATGTTAGGAGCACTCAGCTTAGGAGATATCGGTCATTATTTTCCCCCTACCGATCCCAAATGGAAAGGTGCTGATAGTTTAAAATTACTAGCACAAGTAAACCAGTTAATATTAGATAAAGGCTGGCAAATAGGTAATATCGATTCAGTGATAGTAGCAGAACGCCCGAAGTTAAAGCCGCATATAGAAAAAATGCGCGATCGCCTTGCCAATGTCTTAGAATTAAACCCAGACCAAATCGGCGTAAAAGCTACCACGAATGAAAAGTTAGGCCCCGTCGGGAGAGAAGAAGGCATAGCAGTTTATGCTGTTGCATTGTTAGTGGTAAAATAGTTGTAAGGTTGTAAATAATGATGATAACTTCTTCAATTTCCCAGGTTTTGCGTCGGTGGCTTACTATCTTACTAGCAGTTATCGTCGCCATCACCCTTTATTCATGCAGTCCCGCTCATTCTAACTTGGTAGCACGATTAGTAGTTCCTACACCCAGCGGCCCAGCTACATTTAACTCCCCGCTAAATCAGTCAGCTTATGATGTGTTTGGCTATCTCTACGAGGGATTGCTCAATCAAAATGGTGTGACATCTAACTTAGAACCCGGTTTAGCAGAATCCTGGGAAGTATCTAAAGATGGCAAGAAAATTGTGTTTACTCTGCGGGAAGGATTGAAGTGGTCAGATGGCGAACCTTTTACCACTGATGATATCATTTTTACTTACGATGGTATTTATCTAAACGATAAAATTCCCTCTAGTTTAAAAGACATTCTTAGGGTTGGAGTCAGTCGCCAATTTCCCAAGGTAAAAAAACTTGATTCGCGCCGAGTAGAATTTTCTGTAGCAGAACCATTTGCACCTTTTATTCGATTTGCTGGCGGACTGCCAATTTTACCTGCTCATATTTTAGCAGAAAGTGTTCGCACTACCGATGCTGATGGTAAGCCTCTATTTCTATCAACTTGGGGAACGAATACAGATCCCAAAAAAATCATTGGTAATGGTCAATATCGGATGGCTAGCTATACTCCCAATCAGCGAGTTATTCTAGAGCGCAACCCCTACTATTGGCGTAAAGATACTCAGGGAAATTCTCTGCCTTACATTGAGCAAATTGTCTGGCAAATCATGGAAAATACAGATACCCAACTGCTGAATTTCCGTTCGGGAGATTTGGATACTCTCGACGTACAGCCAGAGGCATTTCCGCTGTTGAAACGGGAGGAAAAACGAGGTAAATATACTATTTATAACGGTGGGCCAGACTCTGGGACAGTGTTTCTGGCATTTAATCTCAATCAGGGCCGTAATGCCAAGAATAAGCCTTTCGTAGACCCGATTAAGTCTCGGTGGTTTAATATTAAAGAATTTCGGCAAGCCATTGCTTATGGAATTAATAGAGATGCAATGACGAACAATATTTATCGGGGTTTGGGTGCGCCGCTGCATTCCCCGATTCCGGTACAAAGTCCCTTTTACCTTTCTCCAGAAAAGGGGTTAAAAACTTACAATTACAATCCAGAAAAAGCGAAACAATTGTTGCTTGATGCGGGTTTTAAATATAACTCAGAAGGTCAGTTATTGGATGCTCAGAGCAACAAAGTTCGATTTACTGTGCTCGCATCTGCTGGTAAGAAGGTGCGGGAACAGATGGCATCACAAATTAAACAAGACTTAGGTAAACTTGGGATGCAAATTGACACCCAGTTTTTGAGTTTCAATACCTATGTAGAAAAGCTGCGCCTGACGCGGGATTGGGATACTTATTTAGGTGGCTTCACGGGTGGCGGTGTGGAACCGCATGGCGGCTATAATGTGTGGTCAGTCAAGGGAACTTTACACAGTTTTAACCAACCGCCGCAACCGGGAGAACCAGCTATTAAGGATTGGGTTGTTGCTGACTGGGAGCAGAAAATTGATGACCTTTATGTGCAAGCATCGCAGGAACTTAACGAGGCGAAGCGCAAGGAAATTTATGCTGAGACTCAGCGCATCACTACTGAACAGATGCCTTTTGTTTATATGGTGAATCCGCTAACTTTTGAGGCTGTCCGCGATCGCATTTCTGGGATTAAATACAGTGCTATTGGCGGTGCTTTTTGGAATTTGTACGAGCTGAAAATAACAGAATAAAATTGGTAACTGGTAATTGGTAATTGCTAATTGCTAAACCGAAGTAGTTTCACAGTAGGGCGATTGCTTCGCTTGGCTCGCAATGACAACTAACAACTAACAACCAACAATTAACAACCAACAACTAACAACTAACAAATTTTATGGAACCTGAAGCATTACAAAATTTATTAAAAGCTGTTGCGGCTGGGGATATGACTCCTGACCTAGCTTTGGAAAAATTAAAGCATTTTGACTTTGAACAAGTAGGAGATTTCGCGCGAATTGACCACCATCGTAGTTTAAGAACTGGTTTTCCCGAAGTAATCTGGGGACAGGGAAAAACACCTGAGCAAATTGTTGAGATTATACAGGTGATGCGGTCGCGTAATTCTGTGGTAATGGCTACTCGAATCTCACCGCAGGTGTATGATGAATTGCAGCAGAAAATTCCCGATTTATCTTATTATCGAAGTGCTAAAATTTGTGCAATTGTTCCTGATTTAGCCATCCCAAAAAAAGCCGGAATTATTGCTATCCTGACTGCGGGAACTGCCGATTTGCCTGTAGCAGAGGAGGCGGCTGTTACGGCGGAACTATGCGGGTTTCAGGTACGCCGTCTTTGGGATGTGGGAGTGGCTGGAATTCATCGTTTACTGAGTCAAAGGCACGTTATTTATGAAGCGGATGTGTTGATTGCAGTGGCTGGAATGGAGGGGGCTTTGCCTAGTGTGGTTGCAGGTTTAGCGAATTGTCCGGTGATTGCTGTGCCAACAAATGTGGGTTATGGTGCTAGTTTTGGCGGTTTAGCTCCCTTGTTAACAATGCTTAATTCTTGTGCTGCTGGTATCGGGGTAGTTAATATTGATAATGGGTTTGGTGCAGCGATTTTGGCTTGTCAAATTCTTCGGACTGCTGAGCGATTGGGGCGGTTTGAGGGAGAGAAAGCTTAAATAATTGTAACTGCTTAGAGCTGAAAATAGATGTTACTAAGTAGGTAGACATAAATAAACACTATAAATTGTAAGGTGGGGGGGGG
>NZ_JAQMUA010000478.1:0-3343 GCF_028330895.1 Kamptonema animale CS-326
CTGTCACAGTGCGTAACTGACTGCGATCGCCTAAAGTATTCCCACATCTTCCTTATGATGGAGTTGAAATGAGGAGTGGTGCTCAAAAGCATCTGGTGTTGGAGGAGGAGTCTGCAATGCGTGAAAAATTAATATTAGCTGCTACACTTACAATCTCACTGTATTTGTTTGTGGGAGTAAGTACATCGGGGAAAACCTCTAAAAACTATGTACTGCGATCGCCAGAAGGTGTAGCTCCACCCACAAATACTTTGCCGCGCTATGCTCTAATTCCCCTTCCTAACTCATCTAGCGCTTTCCATCCTACGTTTAAATAACAAAACTACATAATCAAGGTGTTGAAGGCTTTCCCCTACGAACAGTTACCTATTGACGATCATCCCATAAAGTTATAATTTTAGGTGGGGTGCAGGTTTGAAGTGAAATCTTAGAGAAAAAATTTGTTAAGGTGTGCTTGCACTTGTTGGGTGTTTGGGTAAGCTTGTCTGTAAAAGCTCTTTGAAAATTACGCACTCAACTTTCAAATTGAGCTAAATTTACTAGATGACATAAGTCTTATGGCTTGTGTTAGATTCTATTCTTAATAAGCGCACCAATTTAGATTGGTAGTTTCAGCATCTCCTGTGATTACGTAAAATAGTGACTAACTTCTAAGCCTAAAACCAGATGACATTTGTTCAAATAACCTTAGAGGATGCGCTACTTGGGTGTTTGAGAACTATTTGTCAGCTAGTCAATCGCAGGCTAATCGCTATCTGCAAAGATTAGGTCACTATATCTACTACAACTTTTTCCAGGGGTTCGATCGGGGCATTTACTATAAAAAAACTAAACAGAAAACCTCCAGCTTAAGGCTGGGGCATCTACTGCCGATCATTTATCTAATGAAATACTCCATCAGGTTGCGGGATTCCATTTTTATGTTTCCTGCTGTCATAGTCCACAGCGTCTTAATTTACCCTTTTCTAACGTTTGCGTTTGCATCAAAATTAGTGGAATTGGTAACAGTAGTTATCAATTACCAAGGATCTATTGTTCACAAAATCAACCGAGTCAAACAAAGGCTCATAAATGCCCTAAAAGCATCAGAAATTACACGCAAAAATGTAATTTTCATCAACCAGATTGAGAGTTATTTATTACAACTGAGCGATGGTTTGCTTTGCAACGCGCTCAGTCATTTGTCGTAGGCAATCTTGTTTAATAGCAGCTATTTATAGCTCCTGTTAACTACTACGATAGTTATTTTGCGTCAACATCAGCGGATCTACCAGGTAATTAAAATCATGAAAAGCATCTCCACCCAAGTCAACTTTGCCATCCAAAATACTCAACGCTTTAGCAACAATATCGCTAGTAAATCAGTCTTGAATAAAGCAGGTTCCACCTCATTAAAAGCACCGACAAAAGATATTGTTTTTATAGATTCAAGAGTTGATGATTATCAGACTCTTGCTGCGGGAGTAAAACTCGGCACAAAAGTATTCATCCTCGACACAATGAGGGATGGAATAGAACAAATAACTAGAGTTTTAGCTGATTATAGCCTAGTTGACAGCCTCCAAATTGTGGCTCATGGTAGCGAAGCCAAAATTGAGCTTGGTTCAGTAGAACTGAATATTAGCAACTTAGCAATCTATAGCAAACAGTTACAGCAATGGGGAAATGCTCTAGCAAATAGAGGAAGTATTCTCTTAGTTTCGTGTAATGTAGCGGCCGGAAACTTGGGCGTTGCTTTTGCGAGAAAACTAAGTGAATTGACAGGTGCTGAAGTTGCAGCTTCCGAGAGTTTGGTTGGGAGTGTAGCACTTGGAGGTAATTGGGATTTCGACTTTGCAACAGGATATATTCAATCTTCCTTAGCCTTTGAAAAAGAAGCTTTAGAAGCTTATAGTTTTGTCCTGGCTACTTTAATTGAAGAAAAATTTCAAGATGCAACTGTTACTGGGCCTTGGATCTATGGCAATGGTGGAAGTGGTAATAACCCTTACTTGACCGCATCACCAGTCGGTTCGTCTGGTGTTATTCCCCGTATTACTGGCGGCACAGTCGATCCTCCTGGCAGCGGTGCTTTGAGATTAACTTCTGTTGATGGTGACCAGTCAGCTTTTGTGATTTACAACAACCCTATCCCTTCTAATTCCGGCATTAAAGTTACCTTTGATTTCTTTTCATACGGGGGGAATAAGTTTACAGAGGCTCCTTTTGCTGCTACCGCTGGCGATGGCATTAGTTTCTTTTTAATTGATGGGAATGCAAATCCAACACAAGCTGGCGCATTTGCTGGTTCTCTGGGCTATGCTCAAAATCTGTCCGCTACTCCTCAGAAAGAAGGTATAGCGGGAGGCTATCTAGGCGTTGGATTGGACGAATATGGCAACTTTTCCACTGCAAATGGAGAGCGTTTTGACGGTCCTGGACGGCAACCAAATTCAATAGCAGTTAGAGGAAGTGAAGCACAAAACTATAAATACTTAACTGGAACAAACACACTTCCTCCCGGTGATGTGAGCATAGACAATCCTATTCTGGGGGCTACTCGCGACGGAATTAACCCATCGACAAGAAAGGCACAAGTCATCTTAACACCAGACAACTATCTCTCCGTTATCTATGATAAAAACGGTGATGGAACTTTGGACTCAGCAACTGAAACAGTTATTGATTCGTTGGATATTACCGCAGCTAATGGAGCAGCACCGTCTACCTTCAAATTTGGTTTCGCCAGTTCAACTGGAGGTGCGACAAACATACATGAAATCAGAAACTTAAAGGTTGAGACTTTAACTGAGCCTACGGAGCAGGCAGACATTGAAACTGTCAAAACTGGCCCTGCCTTTGTATTGCCTACCGCTCCTAACAACACTATCACCTACAAGATTACTGCTACAAATAATGGACCCATCGCTGCTACTAATGTAGTAATTCAAGATCCCCTACCAGCTGAGTTAACCTTCGTTAGTGCGACAGATGGTGGCACTTATGACCCTGCGACAAAAGTTGTTACTTGGCCGAGTATTACCTCTTTAGGTGTGGGTATTGGTCAGAGCGTCACTTATAATTTAGTGGCTACTGCACCTGCTGCCGGCGGCCCATTCCTTAACAAGGTATTCAGTACCGCGACAACTTTTGACCCCACTTCTGCGAATAATAATGGCACGGCTGCTAATGCCCAAGTTACTACTACAATCGCGTCTGCTGTTGCCGATGTAGTCACAACTAAAACAGGAGCTATTGCAGGCACAGCCGGAGCCAATGTCACCTACACAATCACCACCACAAATAACGGGCCATCAACGGCTGATGGTGTGGTAATTACTGACACTTTACCCAGAGGTTTAAC
>NZ_JAQMUA010000479.1:0-5205 GCF_028330895.1 Kamptonema animale CS-326
TCGAACAACATTCTGAACTCGTTCAAGAATTAATGAAGATAACTCCCAATAAACGTCGTTTTTACCAGCAGGGTATACGGGCTGGAATCCTGATTGGGTCTATTTCTTAGGCCTCTCTGTCACCCCCCCAGATTAGAATATAATCTTTAATATCAATCTGGCTCAGTTTCATATACTTTGCGTCCCTTAAGTCCAACTCGTGAAAGGGAACTCCGGGCGACACAAACAACCGCTTTTTCTCCAGTATGTAAGGCCGTCTCGTCATCACGAAATAAACCCCATCTGGCAGTGTCGTTGGTAAATATAACAAGTTATCTCCGGGTTCTTGCTCAACTTCATCAAGAGCATCTACAACAATGATTAGCCGTTCTCCGGTTGTCAGTTTTTGACTCGCTTTTTCCAATAAAGTTGGTAAATCATCGGCCGCTGCATTCTGCAACTGGTAACGCTGAATTAGTTGCTCGCGAATGCTAGTGAGAAACTGCTCTGGGCGATTGCGCCCCTCTGCTAAAATATTGAAGTAGCAGGGGTATTTGTGGTCTAAAATTAACTTGGCAGCCAGGGCTGTTTTTCCCATGCCTGCATCGCCGATGACTGTAAAATATCCTTTGGTTTCTTTGCTGAGGATTTGGTCAATTTCATCAAAGACAAATTGCCGGCCGCAAAACTTCTGAGTTTTTTCTTGGATGACCGATTTAAACTCATCGGGATAGGGAGATAATGGAAGGGAAACGATAGAACCGCCACCCCGATATTGCTGTCTGAGAAACTTTTGTAAACACTTACAATTTCCTGCACCTTGCCTCGTAGCCAATTCTGGGCAGCTTTCCTCAAATTTGGTGTAAACTTTGCCCATCCTAGCTTTAACTGTCTGGATACTAAATCCTATTTTTCCCGCGACCATATCTTCTTTTAAATCTTCATCCTCTTTAGGAAGTCGCGCTAATAAAGTCTCTGTCTCTTCAGGAGACAAACCATGTTTAATAGAGATGTCTTTAAGAAATTCCTGCCAACTCATAGCCATACAGTCTTACTCCCCCTCAAAGCCTTATCAGATAAGATGTTTCTAAGTAGTCGAACATAATTAAACGTAAGGTGGGCGCTCGCCGAAACCATCTATAGCTATAAGTTACAGGCTTTTGGCGGCGAGCGCCCACCCTACAAGTTATAGCGTTTATTTATATCTATCTACTTACGCGCTAACTCTATAATAGAATAAAGTAAGATGATTGAAAAGCGAATTTAATTATTTTATACCTTTTAGACTTTAGCTATACCTTTTAGACTTTAGACATCGCTTAGACTTATCTCTATACCTTCCTTAGACCTAATTGCTAATGATCTAGTTAAAAATTAAAGGTATAAAGCAATTGAGGGCAAAAATATGAGTCTTTCTAACAGCAATTCCGAACAATCCCAAGAAAACAACGCCGCGAACAAACCCGCTAAAGACTGCCAGCGTAAATTTTACATTACCATTATCGCTATCCTGTTAATTCAAGTGCCCCAAATCGCTTCTGCTTGGATAACATTGGCTGAAAAAATGCCCTTATTACAAAGGGGATATATCAAAGTAATTGAGCTTGTCCTAAAGACTTCAGCGAAATAGAGTAGGGTGAGCGTTGCGAGTTTAAGATCAAAACTTACCCACGCTGAGGTCAGAAACCGGGTTTCTTTGTAGATATCTAGTTAAGAACCCAAGATTATCAGAGAAACCCGGTTTCTTTGCCTAACTCAACCAACAACCGCTGAGGTCAGAAACCGGGTTTCTTTGTAGATACCTAGTTAAGAACCCAAAATTTTCATAGAAACCCGGTTTCTTTCTAGATACCTAGTTAAAAACCCAAGATTCTCATAGAAACCCGGTTTCTTTGCCTAACTCAACAAACAACAAACAACCAACCACGAACCACTAACCACTAACAATCACCCACTGCATCAACTGCTGCCACTCCGCAGATTTCCCCAACATATCAACATCAAAATCATCTCTCTCATTCTCATAAAATTCCGCAAAACTTTCCACCCAGTTAATAACAGTTTCCACAGGCAAATAAGGCGTATAACCCCAAGAACGCTGTAGAAACTGCACCATTTCAGCGCGATGGCCTTTTGAGTGCAAATACCAAGCAATCCAAACAAATGTACTATACTTAATCGGCTTTTCTAACAACCGTATTTTCCCTGGCAATTCCGGTCGAGCAAAAAAACTTTCTATCACTTTTGCCAGAGAACTAGCCTGCGGCAAACCTTTGAACATCGCACTTTGTTCGTGCTGCCGATAGCAAACAGTCACCTGCCTTAACCACTCAGTTTCACACCCCATTAAAGCCAAACGCAAAGCCAAATCCGTATCTTCAGCCGGAGGAAACCGAGGATCGAAACCACCCGCACGCTCTAACCATGCTCGGCGAAACATCATCGCACTTGGCAGCACAGGTTTCCACCGCAACCACATCTCTAAATCCAATTTCGGGATATTTTGCCAAGGTTTAACATCTTGCAAAAACTCACCTTTACTATTAACTTTGCGCCACCCACTATGAACTATTCCCAAGCTAGGTTGCGCCTCAAACATTCCAATCTGTGCCGCTAATTTGTCAGGGAGAAAATAATCGTCTGCATCCAGAAAAGCGACAAATTCGCCCCGCGCTAGCTGAATGCCATGATTACGCGCAATAGAAACTCCTTGATTTTTTTGGTAAACGTAGCGAATGTGGGAACTGTAAGGCTGCAAAACCGAAACCGTGTCGTCTTTTGAGCCGTCATCCACAATAATTATCTCCCACTGGGAGTAAGTTTGAGCGAGAACGCTTTCGACCGCTTGCACAATATAAGAGGCGCAGTTATAGGCGGGAATTACCACGCTTACTAAAGGTGTCATAAATAGAAGGCTAAGGCAGGACAAATTCTTGTAGGCTGGGCGCTACCATCATCTCATTTACCGTAGAAAAATATCATCGCAGTAGCGCCCACCAAAGCTGCTGTTACTCAACCAGAAGACAGAAATGCAGGAATTAGGAGCCAGCAGCCAAACTCAACCCGCTAGGATTCATTAACGGACTATTGCTTAATTGTTGACTGCGATCGCCCTCTAGGTTCAAATATTTCTCAACCACTTGTAAAACTTTTTCCGCAGTAGGAGGCTTACTCACAAAATCCGTCGCACCCGTCCACTTAGCTCGCGTGCGGTCAACAATGCCGTCCTGACCCGTCAAAAATACGATCGGAGTGTCCCGGAATGCAGGAGTTTGCCGCAAAAAATTGCACAGAGTAAAACCGCTAGCCTTCGGCATAATCACATCCAAAAAAATTAAAGCAGGCTTTTGCTCGGCGAGAGTCGCTATTCCCTTCATTGGGTCTTGGATTTTCACAACTCGATACCCAGCAGGTACCAGAATTTGCTCTAAAAACTCGCAAACCGCACGGCTATCATCAATACAGGCAATTAAAGGGTGTATCGGCTGAACGATCGCAGCCGCTAAGCGCCACTGTTCCATCGGTGAAGGCAAATCCTGTACCGTTCGGAAATCAATCAGACCTTGCTTGACAAAGTGATATAAAGTGCGAGTCGCCACTGTTAAACATTGCTTTTTCTTCAAAGCAATATCCCAGAGAGTATTCTGACCATTGAAGTGGTTGCTCAAAGCCAGCAAAGAATCAGAACTAACTCGACTTTCCAAACTGGCAGATTGTTTTAAAATTGGCGCGAGATCGGGATCTAAGTGCGACAAACCCATCGCTTCCCACTTTTGGCAAAGTTCTTGATTGTCGGAGAGCATTTGCTCGCTTTCTAATTTTGAGATCAGCAAACGGGTATTAATCGAAAAAAGAGGCTGTTTGTAGGGATGCCACTTTCTCTTCAAGCCTGACTGATTAGCGATCGAAAAGAAAACTTCATAAATACTGCTGCGGATAATACCCTTGGCTTGCTCGACACTCATCTCTCTTTGAGCAATCCCGTGTTGTAGGAGTTGATATTCCCAAAGCTCCTCCGCAGCCATTTGGTGAAGATTTACCCGAAAATCAGGGCAATGATCCGCGATCGCCCTATACCAGCGCCGAGAGCGGTGCAATCCCCCGGTAGCATAGAGCATAGACCCGTCAAAAAAGTAAAGTTGCCATTTTTGCTCCCCGTGCTCTAGGAGCAATTTTCCAGTAGCCCGCTTCTGGCTAAGTACAGCCAGGGTATCGGACAGCATCTTGCACCCAGTAGCGGTGGCTGACATATTAATCCACAACCTCTTACTCCATTGATATTTTATTATTTATTAGATGTCGGGAGATCGGTAATATCACTGAAGTTAGGATAGCTGTGTAATTCCCCCTATTTTTAAATATTAACTTACACTTTAAGTATTTGGCAATCTAACTTTACGCAATCTTTAAATTGTCAATAGACACTACTACAGATTGTAGGGCAGATTACTTAAAATTATCGTAAAAATCCTTAGAAATCAAAGAGAAGTTGCGGTGGGTGAGCGTAGAAGCCTTTCTGGGGGGTCTTGTACCTACAGGCTGTGACACATCAATACGGATAATTGGTAATTGGTAAGTGGTAATTGCGATCGCAACAGACAAGAATGTTAGGACACATATCCGCAACGCCGCCCTCTAGGCCGTTAAGACATCGCCTAGAGAGCGGCGTTATCTAAGTTTTCTAAGAAATAAAATTTGCTTTGTCCCTCTGAGTCCTGATTCCTTCTTCTTCATTCTTCATTCTTTGGAGGCACTGGATCGTAACCGCCGGGATGGAAAGGATGGCAGCGCAAGATGCGACTAATTGCCATTTGTCCGCCCTGCAAAACCCCAAATCGTTCTATTGCTTCTACTGCATATTGCGAACAAGTTGGATGAAATCGGCAGGCACGAGGCAGGTGAGGAGAAATTAAAATTTTGTAGCCCTTAATTAATCCAATTAGTAATATTTTCATTGGTAATTGGTAATTGGTAATTGGTAATTGGTAATTGGTAATTGGTAATTGGTAATTGGTAATTGGTAATGGCTAATCGCTAATTGCTAATTGCTAATTGCTAATTGCTAATTGCTAATTGCTAATCGCTAATTACCCATCTTCCCCATTTCCCCTGCTCCCCCGCTCCCCTGCTCCCCCGCTCCCCCGCTCCCCATCTCCCTCTCTCTTTCCCTAGCCCCTAGTCCCTAGCCCCTAGTCCCTTCTTCTATAATTGGTTTGAGGCTAAAAA
>NZ_JAQMUA010000043.1:0-8987 GCF_028330895.1 Kamptonema animale CS-326
GCTCCCTAACGTCCCCCGACGACGACATTTTTAATCCGCAAATGGGGGCCGCCGACACTCACGGGTAAGCCGCCTTGGCCACCTTTCCCGCAACCGCCGTAAGCATAAACCGAGTCATTACCGATCGCCTCAATATCCTTCAACGTCTGAAAGACATTTCCCGTCAGCGTCACATCGCTTACAGGTTCAGCCAAACGACCATTACGGATCATGTAACCTTCCGCCGCCGCAAAGGTAAACATTTCCCCATTTGTCTGTCCGCCTAACATCCGCACTGCATAAACGCCTTCCTCAATATCAGCAAGCATCTCTTCTAGAGAATGTTCGCCTGATGCGATCGCAGTATTTGTCATTCGTACAATTGGCGGATAACCAGCACTTAAAGCACGAGCATTTCCAGTCGGTACCTCACCCATTTTGCCCGCAGTCTCGCGGTTGTGCATTCTTGTGGTTAATACTCCATCTTTAATTAAATACTTGCATTGTGCCGGTACACCTTCGTCATCGTATTTAAGAGTTCCGGGAAGTCCCGGTAAAGTTGCATCATCAACCACATTTAACTGTTCAATTGCTAACGGTTTTCCCAGAGTTAGTAACTCCTGCATTCTAGGATTTTCGTAAATACCGTCAGCTTCCGACAAATGACCGAAAGCTTCGTGAATAAACACGCCGGAAAGGTAGGGATCTAAAATTACAGTGTATTGACCGCCCTTAACTGGTTTTGCCTCCAACTGCTTAACAGCTCTGAGTGCGGCGGATTTCACTTGGTCTTCAACATTCGCCAGAACATTGTAATCCGATCGCGAGTGGATCGACTCAAAACCTTGGCGGACTATACCATCTTCTCCCCGCGCGATCGCGCCAAAACGCCCCGTCACATCCAAGCGTTCTTGAGCGATAGAAGTACCTTGAGAATTCACAAAATAAGTAATCCCAAAGCGATCGCTGTAACCTGTCATCGTCGTCTGAATTCGCGGGTCAAAGTCCAGCAACAATTGATTATAATCTTGCATCAAAGAGCGCTTTTCTTCCAGAGATACGCCCCGTGGATCGCGACCAAATTCCACAGCCACATAGTCTTGAATCGGTTTAACTGCCGCCAACTCAGTAGTTTCTGTACCCACCAAATGAGCTTGAGAAATAGCCTCTTCAATGCGGTTTTTTAACTCCGCCAAGCTATTAAAAGTCACAAAACTCCATCCCCCCTTGTGACAGGCGCGGATGCCGCCAGCAAGGGAAAAACTGCGGTTAACGCCATCCAACTGCGGGCCGCGAAAACTAATCGCCGTTGACTCGCTCTGTTCAGTGCGAATTTCGAGATAATCCACGCGATCGCTAAAGGATGCGATCGCCTCCGCCAACTGCTCTTGCATCGAATTCTCCACGCTCTGATTCACTCTCGCGAAAAAACTTAAACATTCCTAATTCCAGTTTAACCTGGGTATTTCAACTAAAAACGAGATCGAGGTCACAATAGACTTTTTGCATAGGTGCTAGAACCCTGAACATAAGTTATTGCAGTTACAGAACTGAAGCTCACTTAGGACTTACGCATTGAAGGTAAAACCCTAAGTTCCCCAACCGCGCTAAAAAAGAGGGTTGAGAACGATTTAGCAAGCTCATCTCCCCCATTTTCTCCCTTTTTGAGCTGAAGGGATTTCTGCTTAACTCATTTTTGTAATAAGTCTAGTTTTACTGGAAACTATTAGCTAAAAATCAGCTTATGAAATTCCAATATGCCCGTTACTTAGCAGCAGTTTCAACATTAGTAGTGGTTGTGTCAAGTATCTGGTTTCTAGATTGTTCACAGGCAGAGCAATTACAGCAGCAAAACCACGTTGATACAGTAAAAAATTTAAGTATAGTTCGGGTAAATCTCGAAGGTGAGTTAAACTTACAGCGATTTCTAACATGGGATTTAGCTTCTCAAATCTCTCTCAATCCAGACCTCACAAAAGCTAAAGCTTGGTGGGTAAGAATTGGCAGTAGTTTACTAGCAGTATTAACGGGGATTTTTGTATTTAAATGGACGCGAGAACCCGTAAAATTACGAGAGATTGTACAAGAAGCAACAGATAAACTTAGAGAGAGTGAATTGCAATATCGAGAATTAGTTGAAAATGCCAATAGCATTATTCTGAAAGTAGATGCTTTTGGTAATATTACCTTTTTTAACGAATTCGCCCAAAAATTCTTTGGCTACTCCGAGGAAGAAATCATAGGCAAAAATGCAATCGGAACAATTATTCCTCATACAGATTCCTCTGGAAATGACCTGACAAAAATGGGTGAAGATATCCTACAACACCCAGAACGATATATTTGCAACGAACACGAAAATATCCGAAGAAATGGAGAATTAGTCTGGGTTTCGTGGCGAAATAAAGCGCTTGTGGATGACAAAGGATGCTTTAAAGGAATCCTAGCTATTGGTAATGATATTAGCCGTCGCAAACAAGCTGAAAAAGCCCAAAAAGAAAGTTACACGCTCTTGCAAGCAGTCATTGAAAGCATCCCCGATCCCATTTATGTCCGCGATCTTCAGGGACGCTATGTACTCGTCAATAGTGCCACTGTTAAAGCTTTTGACCGACAGCCAGAGGAAGTTATCGGTAACAGCGATCGGGATCTGCTATCGCCGGAAATTGCTCAGGAGTTCCTAGAAATAGATCGCCAAATTATTGCTACTGGACAATCGCTTACCTATTCACAAGATGTACCACTTAGCGATGAAATACGGAATTTTCTAACTACAAAAAGCGTATACCGTGACTCGGAAGGAAATGCACTCGGAGTGATTGGTATTTCGCGAGATATTACTGAACGCAAGCAGGCAGAAATCGCCCTCCAAAGAGCTAATGAAGAACTAGAAATTAGAGTTGAAAAACGGACGGCAAATTTAAAGCAAGTGTTGAAGCAATTACAGACACAAATTGCAGAGAGAGAAGAAGCTGAGGAAGAATTGAGAAAGAGCGAAGAACGTTGGCAATTAGCTCTCAAGGGTACTAATGATGGGATCTGGGATTGGAATCCAAGAAATAATGAACTATTCATGTCTTCCCGTTGCAAGGAAATGTTAGGGTTTGAAGAGTGGGAAATAGAAAATGACTTAAATGCTTGGTATAGCCTCCTACATCCAGACGATCTTGACCGGGTGATAAATGCAGGCCAAGATAACCTAGAGGGAAAAACTCCCTATTTTATTGCCGAGTATCGTATTCGCTGTAAAGATGACAGCTACAAATGGATTTTGGGTAGAGCCAAAGCACTGCGAAATGAAGAGGGAATACCAGTGCGAATGGTTGGCTCAATTTCAGATATTACAGCTCGTAAACTTGCAGAAGAAGCATTGCGGGAAAGCGAGGCAAAATTTCAACATCTTTCCGCTAATGTGCCAGGAATGCTTTACCAAATTCTGTTGTGTGCCGACGGTTCTGCGAGCTATCCTTATATAAGTCCTGCTTGTAGGGAAATTTTTGAAATAGAGCCAGAAATAGTTCAAAAAAATATAACTCTAATACACGATCTAATCCACCCAGACGATCGCCAAAATCACGATCGATTAGTTGCTCGGGCAGTCCAAATTCTGCAACCTTGGGATTGGGAAGGAAGAATGATTTTACCGTCAGGTAAGATCAAATGGATTCAAACCATTTCTAAACCTGAAGATTTAGGTAACGGAGATAGCATCTGGCACGGTTTAATGACTGATATTAGCGATCGCAAACAAGCGGAAGAAGCATTAAGGCAAAGTGAAATGCGAGAACGAGAAAAATCACAACAACTTGAAAAGACACTTGTGCAATTACGCTCTACTCAAGCTCAATTGATTCAAACTGAAAAAATGTCTTCCTTGGGGCAGTTAGTTGCAGGTATTGCTCACGAAATTAATAACCCTGTGAATTTTATACATGGTAACATCACCTATGTCAATGATTACATTCAAGAATTACTTAGTCTGGTGGAATTATATCAACAGCAATATCCTCAACCCAGCGGCGAAATTGGAGATAGAATTGAAGAAATTGAGTTAGAATTTATCAATGAAGATTTAGCCAAAATTTTATCATCAATGAAGGTAGGAACTGAGCGCATCCGCTCAATTGTATTATCTCTACGAAACTTTTCCCGTTTGGATGAGTCTGAGATGAAGCAAGTTGACATTCATGAAGGCATTGAGAGTACATTGTTGATTTTACAGAACCGTTTTAAAGGAAAAAATAACTATTCTGAGATTCAGTTAGTCAAACAGTTTGGCGCTCTGCCACTGGTGGAGTGCTATGCTGGTCAGCTAAATCAAGTGTTTGTGAATGTAATCGCCAATGCGATCGATGCGATTGAGCAGAGATTTAAAGGGCACTCTGTTGAGGAAATAGAAGCTAATCCGGGTCGGATTGACATTTGTACCAAAGTTAGCGATCGCGAAACTGCGATCGTTCAAATTACCGACAACGGTTCAGGAATGCCAGATGCAGTAAAAGCTCAGATTTTCAACCCATTTTTCACCACAAAAGCAGTCGGCCAAGGCCCCGGATTAGGACTGTCAATCAGTTACCAAATTGTGGTAGAACAGCACAAAGGTAAACTAGATTGTGTTTCAGAAGTCGGTCAAGGAACAACCTTTATAATTGAGATTCCAATTCGGCAAAACCGCTAATCAATTAAAAATTAAAAATTAAAAATTAAAAATTAAAAATTAGCAGATTGACTGTCGCTACATCAAGCTGAGAAAAAAAAGCTGAAACTCTATCAGTGCTTAAGTTTGAACGCTATTGACCCAATCTTAACCCTATTTTATCCAATCTAAAATCGAAATAACCCTTTAGCGATATGATGCTGCATCAATCTGTAACTATCCCACAAGAGTAGATCGTTCCGTGAAAAAGCTATGAAATATGAACTGATTGCTTTGATCGCTGAGTCCTGGCGGGCAATGGCACACAATGGACGCTGGATGTCTTGGAATTTGTTTCTGGCATTAGTACCCTTAGCCGTGAGTTTTTTACTATTTTACCGACCGCGATCGCGCTTTCTGCTGTGGGGTACAGCATTCCTCTTAGGAGCGACTTTCTTGCCAAATACCCGCCATGTTGTAGCCTATGGAGTTCACCTGATCCGCGATCTAGGCAAAACTTACGTACTTGGCGCGATCGCAGTCACCCTGCTACTGATGGCTCTGGATATCTGGGTGTTACGACAGCGCGGAACTCGCTCCCTCCGCTGGTGGGGTGGTTTTCTCGCTTTCATCGCCTTCTTACCGAATGCACCCTACGTTTTAACAGATATCATTCACCTGATCGACCAGATTCGCTGGGGGTACTCAGTTTGGGTAATTACCCTTGCCTTAATTCCCCAATATCTACTATTTATGGTCGTAGGTTTTGAAGCCTATGTCTTATCTGTGATTAACTTAGGTTATTACTTGAAGCAACAGGGTTTGGGTCAATTCATCTTAGTCGCCGAGTTAATCGTACACGGTCTTTGTGCTATTGGCATTTATCTAGGACGATTTATACGTTTCAACAGTTGGGACATCATCACTAACCCCGACGAGCTTGTTAACACCGTCATGAACGATCTCATCGGCAAGCGTCCTGTTTTGGTCATGGTTGTAACCTTTCTAGTGATTACCTGTTTGTACTGGCTGATGAAACAAGTTAGTTTGGGGATTAGCCAGCAACACTTAACAAGTAAACCGCAGGAGGATTTGGCAAACGGGAATGCAACTTCTTCCGGGCCAATTTCCTAGTCAGATGGGGAAGATAGGATGGGGGAGATGGGGGAGATGGGGAAGATGGGGGAGATGGGGAAGATGGGGGAGATGGGAGAATTACTTACTATTTTCACCTCAAAACCACGTTGGCGTAGCCTACCAGAACCCAACAGAAGTGCTTTGTTGGGTTACGCTACCCTCCACCTAACCTACTAGCTTGTTTTTCTTGTCACCATCTCCAGTTCCAAGAGATCCTCTAGCATTTTGTCAAGACTCTTGATATCTTAAAACAGCCTAAGTAGTTCTTCTGAAAGCAAAGATGAATCGATTTGATGGTCAGTTATGGAAGCGATTTTTAGCGATCGCACAGCCTTACTTTTATCCCCTTGAACAAAGGAGTGGCACAGCCTTTCTGGGATTGCTCGTGCTGCTGATCGTATTTCTGTTCGCTGCCATGTTCGTAGTTGTCAGCGCCGTTAGTTTAGGAATTCAAGCTCTTTTCCCGGACTTTTTCAATAGTGTCGCGGCTGGTTTAGCGACACTGATAAAAAGCATTATTAATTCCCCTGCGATTGTGGTTGTGGCTTTAATGCTGATTTTGCCATTCAGCGCCTTTATCTTTTTCAGAAATAGGTTAATACCGCGCTGGCAACAATGGGGATTCTTGACTCTGTTGCTGATTCTATCACTTTCGGTTAGCGGTCTTAACGTGGTGATTAGTTACGTCGGCAACTTTTTCCAAACAGCCTTGGCAGGTAAAGATGAGGGAAACTACTGGAAATATCTTTTCGTTTATGCGGGCGTTTTTGTCGTTGGTACTCCGATTGTTGTGATTTACGGCTATATCAGGGATAAACTTAGCCTCTACTGGCGAGAGTGGATGACCAATAAGTTCCTTGATAAATATTTTCAGAATAGAGCTTACTATGAAATCAATTCTAGGAAAAATGAAATTGACAACCCTGACCAGCGTATTTCTGAAGATGTTAAATCTTTCACTGGCACAAGCTTGAGCTTTTTATTAATCATTCTTGGCTCAGTAATTGATATTATATCGTTCACTGGGATTCTCTGGTCAATTTCTAAACAGCTTTCAGTCTTCCTGATTATATATGCTACTTTTGGTACGATAATTACTACCATTTTTGGTCAAAAATTAATTCCGCTGAGCTTTAACCAACTGAAAAAGGAAGCTAACTTTCGCTACGGATTAGTTCACGTCCGCGATAATGCTGAATCGATTGCATTTTACTCTGGCGAAGAACAGGAGTCAACTCAAGTCAAGCAACGATTTGTGGAAGTATTCCAGAATTTTAACTTGCTGATTGGCTGGCAGCGAAATCTAGGATACTTTACCACTGGATATAAATATGCTGTTGTAATTCTCCCTTCTCTGTTTCTCGCTCCCGCTTATTTTGCCGGTCAAATTAAATTTGGAGATATCGGTCAAGCTGGTTTTGCTTTCAGTCAAGTTTTAGGCGCTTTATCGGTAGTTGTCGATCAAATTGAAGCCTTGAGCGCTTTTGCAGCAAGTATCAATCGTTTGGCAGTATTTACAGATACGCTAGAAGCACAAACAACCGCACAAAAACTAGGAGAAACTACAATTGATACTGTAGTCAGTTCTGAAGTAAGTTCTGAGTTTAAACTAGAACACCTTACTCTAGACACTCCGAAACACCAGAAGACTTTGATTCGGGATCTTTCCGTTGAAGTACGACCAGGAGAAGGACTTTTAATTGTAGGTCAAAGCGGTGCGGGTAAGAGTTCTCTGCTGCGGGCGATCGCGGGTTTGTGGAACAGCGGAACAGGTCGCTTGGTGCGGCCAAACCTTGACGAAATGCTGTTTTTGCCCCAGCGACCTTATATGATTTTAGGAAGTCTGCGATCGCAACTGCTCTATCCCAATACCAGCAGCAAAGTTGAGGAGAAAGAACTACGCCGCGCCTTAGAATTGGTAAATTTAACAGATTTACCAGAGAGAGCGGGTGGTTTTGATGCAGAGTTAGAGTGGGCTGATATTTTGTCCCTAGGTGAACAGCAGCGCCTTGCTTTTGCACGTTTGTTACTAACGCAGCCCTCATACGCTATTTTGGATGAAGCTACAAGTGCTTTGGATCTGAAAAATGAAGCGGCGCTCTATCAGCATTTACAAGGAACTAAAACTACTTTTATCAGCGTCGGACACCGTGCGAGTTTAGTTGAGTACCACCAATACGTTTTGGAATTGTTAGGTGATTCCAGTTGGCGAGTTTTATCCGCTCAAGATTATCGTGCTAATTTCAATGTGTTCTCGGTTAACACTTAAGGACTTATGTAACGCCGCCCTACGGGCGGTAAAATACCGCCCAGAGGGCGGCGTTACGCTACTCATGAAATCTCTTTCTAGTGAAAATTCCTTGGCTGGGACTGAAAAGCAAAGCTAACAAAAATAATCCAAAAATTACCAAGACAATCCCAGGGCCAGATGGAACATTCAAGTAATAACTGAAATACATACCGATCGCGCTAGCAAAACTACCTAAAATCGCTCCCACTACCATCATTAAATGTAGTTCTTTTACTAATAAATATGCAGTAATTCCCGGCCCGATCAGCATAGAAATTACTAGCAGCGCACCAACAGTTTGTAAACTCGCTACAATCGTCAGCGTAATCGCAGCAATCATCCCAAAATAAATCAAATTAACTGGCAAACCACTTGCTTGAGCCCCCATTCTATCAAAGGTATAAAACAATAGTTCTTTGTAAAAGAGTTTGACTAAAATCAAAACTATTACAGTAATCGCAAAAGTGTGCTGTACATCAGCAGGCGATACTGACAATATATTACCAAAAAGAAATCCTTGCAGGTCTAATTTAGTGGTCTTTAACAGGCTAATTAGAGCGACGCTAAGGGCTAAAAAGGTAGACAAAATCAACGCCATCACTGCATCAATTTTCAGTCGAGATTGAGACTGAATCCAAGCCATGATTACAGCACTGATGACCCCAGATATAAAAGCTCCAATGGAAATACTAATTCCAAAGACAAACGCAATTGGCAATCCTGGCAATACTGAATGGGCAATCATTTCTACAATCATACCCATCTGTTGTACAATTAAATAAGAGCCGACAACCGCGCAGATTATACCCAATAAAATACCCGTCGCGATCGCGTTTCTCATAAACTCAAATTTCAATGGTTCAATTACCAATTCCAACATTTAAGCACCTCAGATAGAATGGGGAGCAGGGGAGCAGGGGAGATGGGGAGCGGGGGAGCAGGGGA
>NZ_JAQMUA010000044.1:0-9171 GCF_028330895.1 Kamptonema animale CS-326
CCCCCATCTTCCCTTTAGAACCCATCCCAAATACAGAATTCCCAGTTATGACTTGTGTATCCAGACTTCCTGGTAGAATTTTTAAGGTTTCTCATACTTTGGTCAATGGGATCGAATCGCGCAAGGATTGCAATAGACGCTATGGGTGGGGATCACGCCCCCGCTGAAATTGTTGCGGGAGCGCTGAAGGCACAGGAAAAATTAGGGGTGGAAATTTTGCTCGTGGGCGACCCAGAGCAAATCGAAGCCTCGCTCAAGCAACATCATGCCTCACCTCACCCAGAAATCGTTCCCTCTGAGGGGACGGTAGAAATGCACGAAGAGCCTTTAAGCGCCTTAAAACGCAAACCCAAGGCTTCAATTAACGTGGCAATGGACTTAGTAAAACAGCAACGAGCCGACGCTGTGGTGTCAGCCGGTCACTCAGGAGCCGCGATGGCCGCAGCCCTGCTGCGGTTGGGCCGACTCCCTGGCATCGATCGCCCTGCGATCGGCGCTGTTTTGCCCACAATGGTATCCAGCAGACCGGTACTCATCCTCGATGTCGGTGCTAATGTAGACTGTCGCCCAAAGTATTTGGAGCAGTTTGCCGTCATGGGAACGATTTACAGCCAGTACGTACTCGGAGTAACCGAGCCTAAAGTTGGACTTCTCAACATTGGGGAAGAACCTTCTAAAGGAAACGACCAGGCGGTACGTACCCACCAGATGTTAGTTGATAATCCTCAGATTCCTTTTATTGGAAATGCTGAAGGTCGCGACGTACTTTCTGGTAACTTTGATGTGATCGTTTGCGATGGGTTTGTGGGTAATGTCTTATTGAAGTTTGCAGAGGCAGTAGGCGAAATTGTCTTGCAAATGTTTAAAGAGGAATTGTCCTCTGGGATCGAAAACAAAATTGCTGCCAAGATGTTGCAACCAAGTCTGAAGCGCTTTAAACAGCGGGTAGACCACGTTGAACATGGAGGTGGTTTGCTTTTGGGCGTGGCTGGAGTTTGCATTATCAGTCATGGCTCATCTCAAGCAAATTCCATCAGCAATGCCATTCGTCTGGCAAAAGAAGCGATTGATAACCAAGTGCTAGAGCGCATTCAGTCGCAATATCAGAAAAGCGGTCAGGAACAAGAAGCTAGAAGTTAGAGGAAGTTTGCAGGAATTAAAAATTGAAAAGGTAAAATCAAAAAGCTGTATTACTTATTATTAATAGTAGTTTCAGCTAATCAAAGCAACCTTTTTAATTTTTAATTTTTAATTTCTCCAACTGGTAGCTAATTATTGGGAGAGGAAAGTTGCAGCAATCAGGGATAGGTATTGCCTTGACAGGGAGCGGCTCTTGTACGCCGCAAGTTACCCTAGATAATTATGGGCTCAGTCAGATCGTGGAAACCTCTGACGAGTGGATTAGTTCGAGAACGGGGATTCGCCAAAGACGACTGGCGGATGCTGATACTTCTGTGTGCGCGATCGCAGTCGAGGCATCCAAACAGGCGATCGAAATGGCACAAATAGCACCAACAGACATCGACTTAATTATTTTAGCCACCTCAAGTGCTGACGATTTATTCGGCACTGCTAGCCAAATTCAAGTTCAGTTAGGCGCAACCAAAGCTGTAGCTTTTGATTTGACAGCCGCTTGTTCTGGCTTTGTTTTCGGGTTAGTAACCGCCGCGCAATTCATTCGCACTGGGGCCTATCAAAATGTCTTATTAATTGGCGCTGATATTCTCTCCCGCTGGGTAAATTGGTCAGATCGAGGCACTTGTGTTTTATTTGGCGATGGTGCGGGTGCAGTCATAATGCAAGCCAACGATCGCGATCGCCTTTTAGGATTTGAAATTCGCAGCGATGGCACCCAAAATGCCTGTCTCAACCTAGCTTACCGCCCCGAACCCAAAGAATTAGTTCCAGGCGTTACCATCGGTCAAGGCGCTTATCAACCCATCACCATGAACGGTCAAGAAGTCTATCGCTTTGCCGTCAAAAAAGTCCCGGAAGTTATTGAAAAAGCCCTCTTCCGCTCAAACATCAGTGTAGAGGAAATTGACTGGCTCCTGCTACACCAAGCCAATCAGCGAATTCTCGACGCAGTAGCCCAGAGGTTAAAAATCCCCCCACAAAAAGTAATCAGCAATCTCGCTAATTACGGCAACACCTCAGCAGCTTCAATTCCCTTAGCTTTAGATGAAGCCTTGCGACAAGGTAAAATTAAACCAGGCGACGCGATCGCCGCTGCTGGTTTTGGTGCAGGATTGACCTGGGGAGCCGTAATTTTTCAATGGGGGCGTTAAACGGCTAACAGTCAGTTATTACAAAAAGGGAGATCGGACTAATGAAAGAAAATTACATAAAAAGAAAACGGATTTAACAACTATAACGAATTTGACAAATTACCAGTTAACAGTTAACAGTTAACAGTTAACAATTACCAATTACCAATTACCAATTACCAATTACCAATTAGCAAAAAAATGACTAAAACAGCATGGGTATTTCCCGGTCAAGGTTCTCAGGCAGTTGGAATGGGTGTAGATTTATTAGAACTGCCAGGAGCAAAAGCCAAATTTAGCCTCGCAGAACAGATTTTAGGATGGTCTGTCCCCCAACTCTGCCAAGGTGATGAAGAGAAACTTTCTCGCACTCTTTATACTCAACCTTGCCTTTACGTTGTCGAAAGTATTTTAGCGGACTTAATGCGCCAAAAAGGTCATTACCCCGCTGTAGTTGCAGGTCACAGTCTAGGAGAATATACCGCTCTTTACGCCGCAGGTGTATTTGACTTTGAAACAGGATTGCGCCTAGTTAAACGTCGCTCCGAACTCATGGACAACGCCTCCGGCGGTCAAATGGTAGCCTTGATGGGATTTGACCGTCAACAACTTGAATTACAAATCCAATATAGCCAAGACGTAGTGTTAGCAAATGACAACAGCGACGGACAAGTAGTAATTTCTGGAAAACCTGCGGCCGTCGAGGGACTTTTAGCGAAAATCAAAGTAAAACGCGCCGTTAAATTAAACGTTTCAGGCGCATTTCACTCACCTCTGATGGCATCAGCAGCGGCAGAATTTCAACAAGTTTTAAAGTCTACAAGATTTTCAGATGCCAAAGTATTTGTACTCTCAAATGCTGAACCAGCACCAACTACAAATGCAGCTACTTTGAAGCAGCGTTTAACTCAACAGATGACCAAAGGTGTGCGGTGGCGCGAAATCTGTTTGCAATTACCCCAAGAGGGTGTTGAAAAAGTGATAGAAATCGGCCCCGGCAAAGTGCTGACAGGTTTAATTAAACGCAATTCTCCTGATTTAGAGTTGGAAAATGTCAGCACTGCCGCTCAAGTACCGAATTAATCTTTAGTTAACTATCCTTTAACCTTTTGTAGGGTGGGCGCTCATAATTATTCGTAATAATACTTACGGATTTAAATCAGAGCGCCCACCTTACCTTGCTGCATTGCTACCTTCCAAAATCCTGTAGTACACTGGGTGTAAAAATAAAATTCACCAAGCCCTTATGAAAAAAGTAATTTACTGGTTGATGGGCGAAAAGGCAGGCAGAGCAATAGTCGGCACTTGGAATTGGCTGTGGGGAATACCAGTTGAATCGGGCGGTCAGGTAGCAGTAGAGGTTGCCGAGCAATCTCTACGCTCAATGCAGGAATCAGTGCAAAAACTGGCAGCAGCAGTCGCTACTCAAGTCGCAGCTTACCAACGAGCCAAGCAGAAATATGAAGAAAAAATTAAGGAAATGCAAACTTTTGAGCGTCAAGCAATGACGGCTCAACGCAACGGTAACGAAGATGCGGCGCGTTTGGCAATGTCGAAGGTAATTCAAATCGAGCAAATTTTACCGCAGTTAGAAGAACAGGTAAAGCAGGCTGAAAATTACGTGAATGCTTCCAAAGACAAATTAAACCGCGAACGGCAAAAACTGGAAGCTTACAAAATGGATATGCAGAATATGAAAGATATGGCTGAAATTAACGCGGCCTTGGGACAAATTGCTAAGGTTAACAATGACCTTAGCATCGATTCTGCCCGCTCCCAATTCGAGCAAGCTAAAAGTGCTGTCCAACGTCGCAATCTTAAGGAAAATGCCTTCGCAGAACTATCAGAGAATCCCCAAGAAAAGCTCCAGGCAGACTTAGAAAAAATGACCGCAGACGATGAAGTTTCCCGCCGCCTGCAAATGTTGGATAGCAGTAAAAAACAACTTCCAGAATAAGGATAATTTATGGCGAAAAGTAGTGGCCCTCCTCCAATTGTTTTTATTCTCATCTTTCTAGCTCTTGCGGCTGCTGGTTATTGGTTCTTCTTAAGGCAGCCAGCAGTAGAGACGAATCCCAGTGCTAATATAACTGGAACTACTCCACCGCCACCGCCGCCACCCACTGCACCAATAGCAGGCGGGTCACAACCTGCTACTGCCTTTACCGTTCCTGCTTCTGTACCTGCGGGCACTGCGTTGAAGATTGATGGTTCTACTAGCATGGTGACAATTAATCAGAACCTCAAAAATGGTTTTCAGACCAAATTTACAGGGACTAATGTTATTACTAGCGCTGGTGGTTCTAATAAGGGAATTGCCGATTTAGCAGCAGGAAGCATCGATTTAGCAGCCTTATCCCGACCTTTGACCGCTCAAGAACAGAGTCAGGGTTTAGTTGCAGTCACAATTGCAGCGGATCAAATTGCTGTAGTTGTTCCTAAGAATAATCCTTTCACTGGTGGGTTAACTTCTGCCCAAGTTCAGGGAATTTTTACCGGAAAAATCAATAATTGGTCTAGCGTTGGAGGAGCAGCTATTCCCCTTCAGGTAGTTAATCGACCGCCTGTTAGTGGTACTCATCAATCCTTTAAGGAACTGGTGCTCAAAGGTAGTGAATTTGGCACTACTCCTAATATTAAGACTATGCCATCGGATACTACAACTTTGCTGTTGCGAGAGTTAGGAAATAATGGGATTGCTTATGCTACCTATGCTCAAGTTGCTAATCAGCAAACTGTTCGGGTTATACCTATTGATGGTGTAGCTCCTGGTACTGCTAATTATCCCTTTCAGCGACAGTTATTTTATGTTTACAAGAATCCTCCTAATCCAGCGGTTCGAGCGTTCTTAGGTTATGCGACTTCTCCTGAAGGTAGGCAGGCGATGTTGGCGGGAAATTGAGGTTTATGAGAAGTCAAAATTTCTGTAATTATGGCTTTGATTTGGAGATTTATGGAAAGTATCTGTAAATCTCTTTTCGATGCAGTATCCTAACAAAAAAGACAATACGATCATTTGAATACTAATAATGAGAAAACTTTGTCAGTGCTGCATAAATTGATGAGATAAATTTTTGCGTTTTTTCTACAGTAACTACAGATAATCCACCCACATAAGTGTGGCAGCTTCCTTTCTCATATTCTCCCACATCTACTAAAACTATAATACTAAACTCTCCGTCATTTTTTAAATCAACGTCTCCTTCCAAGGCTTGGAGTTGAAAACCCAGTCCATAGTCTACAAAAAATTCTGATTCGCTATCTGGGTTTTGTATTAAAGAAGCAATATGTGTTTCTAAGTAAGTTGCTAATCGTTCTAGATCTTTGAGATCAATATAAGAAGGAATAGACCTTATGGAAAAATCTTTAATATGAGGATTTAATTGAAACTCTAATAGCAAATCAACTACGCCTAATTCAAGGTTATTACTTTTTAGTTCAAATATAATACTGTATCCCTTGGTTTCAAAAACACATCTGTTAATCATCAGTTTAACCGTTGTATATAGAGAGATAAATTTCCCCCTCTATTCTCATGATTTTTCACAAGAAATAAATTTTATGGTCAAAGGTCAAATCAATTATTGGTTACTCAGGATAAAGAATATTAAGTATATCTTTTTCATATCTTTTTTCAAGCTTTTTCTAAACTCAATATTCATGGCTATCCCTTCAGAACCCTGAAAATTTCCTCACGGCTGACTGTTTCAGTATTCTCGCCTTCTTTGATAGCATTTTCTATGGCTATATCTTCTAGAGCTTCTGCTAAAAGATCAGAAAACACTTCTTTTTGTTCTTGCAGCACCTCAAAAATTGCTGCTTTGAACAGTTCCTTGAGTTTACCTTCATCTAGGGTAATTTCAGCCATAGTATTTGTCAGTAATTGATTGAGATAAATTATAGCAAAAATATTAGGCGATTGAAATCGCTGTTAGAAGAACAAAGTCCGCCCGCACGGACTAATGCAGTGTAGGCTAATATAAGCTGTTATTTAAAGATGGTGTTTGGTGAGTAAAAGCCGCGAACCGATTGAGAGTTTAATGCTCTACCACTTATTCAAGTGGTCAGTTGTCAGTCCCATGCTGCACGTTTATTTTCGGGGTCGCATCTATGGTGCTGAAAATGTACCACATCAGGGGCCACTGGTGGTAGTCAGCAATCATGCTAGTGACTTTGACCCGCCGATTCTCTCTTCTTGCATGAAGCGGCCTGTGGCTTTTATGGCGAAGGAGGAGTTATTTGAGATTCCAATTTTGAAAAAAGCTATTTTACTATATGGTGCTTATCCTGTCAAGAGGGGAATGGCAGATCGCAGTGCTATTCGCTCTGCTTTGAGCTATTTAGAGCAGGGATGGGCGACAGGAGTATTTTTGCAAGGAACTCGGACTGCTGATGGTAGGATTACGGAACCGAAGCTGGGGGCGGCTTTGATTGCGGCGAAGGCGAAGGCTCCGCTGTTGCCGGTATCTTTATGGGGTACGAGCGAAATTAGCCGTAAGGGTTCTCCTGTGCCGCGCTCTGTGCCGCTGACGGTGCGGATTGGTACGGTAATTGATGCGCCTGATTCTAGCGATCGCGAAGAATTAGAAGCTATTACCCAAAGATGTGCTACCGAGATCAATGCTATGCACGATTTAGGAAGGTGATATCTAGGTATGTTGTTGCGCTTTAGCGCTCAATGCGAAACGTAGACTTGTATGCCAATTCAAATCCCCATGCGGTTTGAAACTGAACCGTTACTCTGGTTAGTAGATGACGTTTATACAGAAAATGAATGCCGCAACTTTATAGACTTTATCGAGCAATCATCTCCCACTCTAGCTACTAATAATCCCCTCTATCGCGATCAAGATCGCTCGATTGAGGACAATCCCAAAATCGCTGAGGACTTATTTCTCCGTCTCTACCCTCATCTGCCACAGCAGATTAATATGCTTAAGTTAGTCGGTCTGAATGAACGTCTCAGAATGTATCGCTACCGTACAGGACAGCGATTTTATCCCCACATGGATCATTGGTATCGTCCAAGTCAGAATCGAATCTCTTTGCATACCGTTCTCGTGTATTTCAATGATGACTTTGAAGGCGGGGAAACACGATTCCAAGAGCAGATTGAACAAACGATAATTCCGAAACGTGGAATGGCCGCTATCTTTCAGCACAAAATACGTCATGAAGGCTGTCCCGTGCGCCGAGGAATAAAATATGCAATGCGTTCTGATGTCATTTATGAGGCAGATGAGCCTATTAGTGCGCCGTGTGATGGCGGGCGTTATACCAATTCTTAAAACTCTGACTAAAGATAGTAACTATTCAATTTCTCGGTGATACTATAATATGAGATTATATCTCTAGTTGCCCTTTAAAAAATTGGTATAAAGAATAATGGAAAATTTGAAAACACAGTTAGCAGAAAATTTGGATGTGGCTAATTGGGAGTGGCTGATGCCTCACGTTGAGCGCGATGTTTTGGTGATTGTTGTACCTGAATTAGATTTGCTGGAAGTTGGAGAAGCGATCGCTTCTGACAATGTAAATTTTGTGCAGCGTTGGATTAGCGAACAACAGATGACTAAACCATCACCGGAGCAGATAGCTGAATGGAATGAAAACCGGGCTAAAAAATTCAATGCTTTGATTATATCCCCTTATGTGTTAATTCAAGAACAAACCAATTAGCCATTAGCCATTAGCGATTAGCGATTAGCGATTAGCAATTACCAATTACCAATTACCGATTACCAATTTTTAATTGCCCAAGGCTAGCTCCTGTATAACCAGTAGTTAACCAAACAATAGCTCTAACACCATCTCTAACTACTTTTTCAATGGGTTCTGGGGCTCGTCCAGAGGGAACGGGGATCGCCTTAAAACTAATACCTCTACTACCTAAAACTATCTCCCCAATAATCCGAGCTCGCCTCATGTGGTCGTCAGAAGTAATCAAATAAACACTTTGAATCCCTTGAGCTTTTAACTCATCCACTAGGGTTGTAAAATTAGTCACCGTATCTACAGCTCGGTAATCTAGATGTAAACGCTCTGGATCGATCCCGGCCTCCGCAAATACCCATTCTGCATATTCTGGATTGCTCCCAGAAGATACCCAGATAGGCAATTGAGGATGTTCGCGGGCAAATTTGGCTGCAAACACCTCTCGCTCCGCAGCGCCCCCTAGTACAAATAAAGCCTGGGGTTGCTCCCAATAACTTTTGATTTGATTAAACCCAAACCAACACACAATCAAAAGCACCATCAGAAACCAACTTTTACTAGAAGTTTTAGAACTTCGATAACGTCGCCTGCTTAAACCAATATTCAACCGCATTATATGTACAAAAACTCTGGCTAGCTGACAGAGGAGCCTTGATATAACATCCGACAGGCATACCCTACCAACAGGAATCAAAAATTAAAAATGAAGGGTATTCATTTTTAATTTTTGATTTTTAATTCTTAATTATTTAACGGGACTGGCCGGATTTGAACCGGCGACCTAGCGCTTCAGATTTGTGTGAGTTTCCCCACTCTCTGGACTATTCCTTCACCGTAGACTTGTAGCCTTTAGGTGGTGGCCGTATGTTTAAGGAGATTTGTTTAAGCTCCTTAAAGCCAGTCTCTGCACCTTCTTTACCCGTTGTTGGGTAAAGCTTGGCTCAAGATTACCATATCTGCTGTCAGACTTAGGCTTCCTTGAGTTTGACCACATTCACTCCCGGAGTTTCCTCGCAGGGTGCCCGATTTTTCAGGAGGCGCTTGCTCTATCCATCTGAGCCACAGCCCCAAATACGAAATCGTTATGATGATAGCATTGCTAACTCGATATTTACGTATTTACGATCGCAATTTTTTCAGGATTGAGACAAAATTGGTCGTAGCGCCGCCCTCTGGGCGGTAATTCAAC
>NZ_JAQMUA010000045.1:0-2501 GCF_028330895.1 Kamptonema animale CS-326
CGCCTAGTCTCTGCGATTGCTTCGCGGAGCTCGCAATGACGGATTATTGCTAATAAAGGGGATGACTAACCCGGATTTGGTATAAGTCATGATTTTACCCATGATTACGGATACTTTGGCGTAAATCCTGTAACAGTTAACAGTTAACAGTTAACAGTTAACCGTTAACAAATAGCTAATTGCAAAACTTTTCTACACACCTTACAAACATTTCTACTCCCATACCCAAGGCAGTTTCATCAAAGTCAAAACGGGGATGATGGTGAGGATAAGCTAAATTTTTATCGGGATTTGCCGAACCCAAAAAGAAATAGCAACCAGGTACAGCTTGCAGAAAGAATGACATATCCTCGCCGCCCATAGTTTGACATTCTGGCACTACTCCCGCTGGCGTTTCTACAACAGATTCAGCTACTCTTCTTACTAAATCTGCTATTTTTGCATCATTAATTACTGGTGGATATAGAGAGTAATAATTCAGTTTATAACTCGCTCCGTGACTTTGACAAATCCCTGCAATTACCTGTTCTACTCTTTTATCAAAAAATCTTTGCTCCTGATATTTGGGATTAAAGTATCGCACAGTACCGCTGAGTTGTGCTGTATCAGCAATGACATTATGGGCGGTACCAGCATGAAATTCACCAACTGTTACTACTGCCGAGTCAATTGGATCGACATTGCGAGCTACAATAGTTTGCAAAGCATTGACAATTTGAGAGGCGACAACAATTGAATCAACGGTTTGGTGTGGCATTGCACCGTGTCCACCTTTACCAAAAATTGTACATTCAAAAATTTCTACAGCCGCCATTAATGCGCCACTGCGAACACCTAATGTACCCAAAGGAAGATTGTTCCATAGATGCAAACCAATAATTGCATCAACATCGGGATTCTTTAAAACTCCCGCTTCAATCATTGGTTTTGCGCCTCCTGGCCCTTCTTCTGCTGGCTGGAATATAATCTTAACTGTACCTTTGAAATCTTCTAAATGATTGGCAAGATAGTAGGCAGTACCGAGGGCAATTGTGATATGGCCGTCATGACCGCAAGCGTGCATAATTCCGTCATGTTGAGAACGATAGCATACTTCGTTTTCTTCTTGGATTGGCAAAGCGTCTATATCGGCGCGAATTGCTAAAACTGGCCCTGGTTTGCCGCTATCAATAGTTGCGACAATTCCGGTTTTAGCAATACCTACCTGATTTTTTATTCCCCATGCTTGCAATTTTTGGGAGATGAATTCAGAAGTTAATTGTTCTACGAAACCAAGTTCAGGACGCTGGTGCAGTCGTCGTCGCCATTCTACTAACTTAGGTTGTAAGGCTCGAATTTCAAACCGCAATTGCGATGCTTCAACAGAATTTAAGCTCGGAAAAGTTGAAACCATTTTTTATCACCTTTAAAAAAACATGGGATTAAACTATTTAAATTTTGAAGTGGAAAGCGCATTGACTATAGGCATTAACCGCTCTAAATCTAATTCTGAAGCCACTTGTGCTAATTTAGCAAGGTCTGTGGGGTCATCAAGGTGCGGCAAAATCCCCAACACCGGAATCTGAGTCAAAGATTCAATTAAATCAATTGGTGTCCAATCCGCAATTTCTTGGTTTGAGCAAGGCTTGACACAATTGAGGACAATACCTTTGAGCTTAACACCAGTTAGTCTGGCAAGGGCAGTATTCGCTACGGCTTGCGCGATCGCACCCAATCTGATCGGCACAACTAAAACCGCGCTCATCCGCCAATCTCTTGCTAAATCGGCTACTGTCAATTCATGAGTTACAGGAGAACCCAATCCCCCTAACGCCTCAACTAACACAAAATCTCGCTGCTCCTGCAAGCTTAATAGGGCATTCCAGACCAGTTCTAATTCTACACGCCTACCTTCCCGTTCAGCAGCGATCGGAGGTGCTAACGGCGCACTGAAGTGGAGGGGATTGAGTTGTTGTGGGGATTGGTTAAGGGAAAATAAACGGCTGTAAAGTTCGCGATCGCCAGTGCCAGTTTGCAAAAGCTTCAAAATTCCTAAACTGTGATGCTTGCCCTCAGCTTCGCGATCGCAGCAATACATCTGCCAATAAGCAGCCAGAGCACAAGTCAACACCGTTTTCCCCGCATCGGTATCAGTTCCAGTAATAAGTAATGTATTCATTGGTAATTGGTAATTGGTAATTGGTAATCGCTAATCGCTAATTGCTAATCGCTAATTGCTAATTGCTAATTGCTAATTTAGGACTTACGCTCATGGCTCCAGAAACCGGGTTTTTGAGAGAATTTGTGGGTAAAACGAAGTATTTTCGTCAAAAAACTGCTGGTTGAGCGAAAGTCGAAACCCGGTTTCTTTAGTTGGGTGCGTAAGTCCTGTAATTGGTAATTTGGTAATTGGGCAGAATGGGCGATTTACTACCCTATCCTCCCCTATCCTCCCCATCCTCCCCATCTCCCCCTCTTTCCCTAGTCCCTAGTCCCTAGCCCCTAGCCCCTTCTTCTATTCC